>NZ_LIRL01001026.1 GCF_001419795.1 Streptomyces niveiscabiei | reverse complement strand
TATAAGAGACAGCACCCCACCCGCCTCCTCACCGGCATCGCCTGGGCGCTCCTCCTCCTGGGCCTCTGGCTGTGGGGCCGCGAGGTCACCGAGGTCCCCGGCGGAATGTCCGCCCCCACGACGGGCGACATAGCGGCGGTGGGACGTCCGCCGGAGCGGCAACTCCCGCCCGCCGCACGCCCGTTGACCAAGGCCCTCCCGCAGCGCATCGACATCCCCGAACTCGGCGTGCAGGCCCCCGTGGTGGCCCGCGGCCTCGACGCGAGCGGCGCGATCGACCCCCCGCCCTACGACCAGGCCGGCGTCGTCGGCTGGTACGCGGCCGGCGTCACCCCCGGCGCGCGCGGCACCGCGCTGCTGGTGGGGCACGTCGACACCGAGACCCGCCCGGCCGTCTTCTACAAGCTCAGCACGGTGAAGGCGGGCGAGACGGTCCGCGTGGTGCGCGGCGACGGAAAGGTCGCCGAGTTCACGGTGGACGACGTGGAGGTCGTCCGGCGCGACCGCTTCGACGCCCAACGGGCGTACGGCACAAGGGAGTCGGGCCGCGCGGAGCTACGGCTGATCACCTGCGGCGGCACCTTCGACCGGGTCAGCCGCAGCTACACGGCGAACGTGATCGTCTCCGCGTACCTCACGGGTACGGGACCCTGAACTCCCGTACCCCGCAAGGGACTACACCTGTCCCGGCCGGCGGCCCGCTCCCCCGAAACCGCCGACCGGGCAGGTCCTCGACCGCGCGCGCACGGGCTGCGGGAGAAACCCGGCGACCGGCGCGGGAGGCTTGTGGAAACCTCGGTGGGTTGTGTGCAGGCCGGGGGCTGGGGCCGTCTGTGAAGAGTAACGGAGTGGCACCGCAAGGCCGTAGAGCCCAGAAGGTCGAGGTGTCCGAGGAAGACTGTAGAACGGACCAGGGCCCCGGGCCTAGGTGCTTTTGACGCCAAGTCCCGAGGCTGTGACTAACCGTCATCCCCGCAGGTGTCGCGCCACGTGTGCGACAGCCCGCGCGGGGGCCGGGGTGGTCGGGGTACCTGGTGGTCCCCCAACTCCGTGTCACCCAGGGTCTGTTCGACGATGGAACGAGCCACCGAGTCCAGCGGCAGCCGGTTGCGGCGGGCGTATCCGCGCAGGACGTCGAACGCCTCGTCCACACTCACCCGCCGGCGTTCGGCCAGGATCCCCTTGGCCTGCTCGATGTGCACCCGGCTGGTCAGCGCGTGCTGCAACTGCCCGGAAAGCGTGCGGAATTGATCGTGCGCACGATGGTTGTACAGCCCCAGCGCGGCGGCGTCGGCGAACGACTGGGCCGTCACGACAGAGGCCGAAGCCCCGACCAACCCCGAAGCTCCGGCCGGCCCCGAAGCCCCGACCGCCCCCGGAGCGTCGGCCGTCCCCGGTGCGTCGGT
>NZ_LIRL01001025.1 GCF_001419795.1 Streptomyces niveiscabiei | reverse complement strand
CCCTTACTACGCCACCCCCCTTACGCTGCCCCCTACTCCACCGTCACCGACTTCGCCAGGTTCCGAGGCTGGTCCACCTCGTTCCCCCGAGCCGTCGCCAGCTCACACGCGAACACCTGCAACGGCACGGTGGCGACCAGCGGTTGCAGCAACGTCGGCGTAGCGGGAATCCGCACCAGATGATCCGCGTACGGCACGACCGCCTCGTCCCCCTCCTCCGCGATGACGATCGTCCGGGCCCCCCGCGCCCGGATCTCCTGGATGTTGGACACGATCTTGTCGTGCAGCACGGACCGCCCCCGAGGCGAAGGCACGACCACGACGACGGGAAGGTCGTCCTCGATGAGGGCGATCGGCCCGTGCTTCAGCTCCCCCGCCGCGAACCCCTCGGCGTGCATGTACGCCAACTCCTTGAGTTTCAGCGCCCCTTCCAGCGCGACGGGGTATCCGACATGCCGCCCGAGGAACAGCACCGTGTTCTTGCCGGCCAGCGACCGGGCCAACTCCCGTACGGGCTCCATCGTTTCGAGCACCCGCTCGACCTCCCCGGAGATCTGCGCGAGGTCCCGTACGACGGCCCGGATCTCGTCCCCCCACTTCGTGCCGCGCACCTGCCCGAGGTAGAGGGCGACGAGGTAGCAGGCGACGAGCTGCGTCAGGAACGCCTTCGTGGAGGCGACGGCGACCTCGGGCCCGGCGTGCGTGTAGAGCACGGCGTCGGACTCGCGGGGGATCGTCGACCCGTTGGTGTTGCAGATGGCCAGCACCTTGGACCCCTGCTCACGGGCGTGCCGCAGCGCCATCAGCGTGTCCATGGTCTCCCCGGACTGGGAGATCGCGATGACCAGCGACCGCCCGTCGAGGATCGGGTCCCGGTACCGGAACTCGCTCGCCAGCTCCACCTCGCACGGAATCCGCGTCCAGTGCTCGATCGCGTACTTCGCGATGAGCCCGGCGTGGAAGGCGGTCCCGCAGGCGACGATGACGACCTTGTCGACCTCCCTCAACTCCGAGGCGGCGATCCGGACTTCGTCGAGCACCAGCGACCCGGCCCCGTCGATCCGCCCGAGCAGCGTGTCGGCGACCGCCTTCGGCTGCTCGGCGATCTCCTTGAGCATGAAGTAGTCGTACCCGCCCTTCTCGGCGGCGGAGGCGTCCCAGTCGACGTGGTACGAGCGGACGGCGGCCGGCGCCCCGTCGAACCCGGTGACGGTGACCCCGTCGCGCCGCAGCTCGACGACCTGGTCCTGCCCCAGCTCGATCGCGGACCGGGTGTACGCGATGAACGCGGCGACGTCCGAGGCGAGGAACGCCTCCCCCTCGCCGACCCCCACGACCAGCGGCGAGTTGCGCCGGGCGCCGACGACGACGTCCGGCTCGTCCGCGTGCACGGCGACCAGCGTGAACGCGCCCTCCAGACGCCGGCACACGAGCCGCATCGCCTCCGCGAGGTCCGCGCACCCCGAGAACTCCTCGGCGAGCAGGTGCGCGACGACCTCGGTGTCGGTCTCCGACGCCAACACGTGGCCGCGCTCGGCGAGTTCGGCCCGCAGCGCGGCGAAGTTCTCGATGATCCCGTTGTGGACGACGGCGACGCGCCCGGCGTTGTCGAGGTGCGGATGGGCATTGGCATCGGTGGGCCCGCCATGGGTCGCCCACCGCGTGTGCCCGATCCCCGTCCCCCCGGCCGGCAGCGGCCCCCGCACCAGCTCCTTCTCCAGATTGACGAGCTTCCCGGCCCGCTTGGCGGCGGCGAGCCCCCCGTCCGCCAGCACGGCCACCCCGGCCGAGTCGTACCCGCGATACTCCAGCCGCTTCAGTCCCCCCATCACGACATCGAGCGCCGACTGAGACCCCACGTATCCCACGATTCCGCACATGCGCGGCAGCCTAAGCCGGGTCAGGCGCCGAAACAGGCTCTCCCGTGCCCGAATTCGGAAATTCCCGCCGAGGTTTCGCACCCCCGACGGGAACACCGACCAAGAAAGCCTTACGAGGAACGCCTCCGCCGTACGACCAGCGCCCCGCCCACCAGGACGAGCGCCCCCGCCCCGGCCGTCAGCCCGGCGACCGGCACACCGGACCCGGTCTGCGCGAGCTGCCCGCTGCCGCCGGCCGGCGAGGGCGCGGACGACGGGGAGGTGGACGGAGTCGGTGTGGGCGTGGGCGTACCACCGGGCTTCGGCGTCCCGGGCGGCTTCGGCTTCCCCGACTTCGCGATCTTGAACACCAGCTCGTCGCTGTCGTTCGCCTTGTTCGGGTCCAGCGGGCTCCCCGAGTACAGGCTCGCGGGCACCTTGTACGTCGTCCCCGCCGCCTTCTTCGGGAACTTCCACGTGAACGCGTACTTCAGCGTCTCGCCGGGCGCGAGCTCCCGGAAGACGTCGCAGATCAGGACCCCCGGGTCGGCCCAGCACGGCGGGTAACCGGGCGACTTGACGGGCCAGTTGTCGAAGCCCATCCAGAAGCTGACCGCGTCGAGCGGCGCCGCCCCGGGGCCGTGGTTGGTCACGGTCACCTCGGTCAGCACCTCCTGCCCGACCTTCACCGGCCCCTTCGGCACGGTCGTCCACTCGACCCCGAGATCGGCGGTCGTGCGGACGGTGACCTTCGCGGACTTGACGTTGTTCTCCGGCTTGCTGTCGACGGCGTCCCCGATGTCGACGGTGTTGGTGAACGTCAGCACCGTGCCGGGCGCGACATCCGCGCCCACCTTGACCTCGACGTACGCGGACACCGCCCCGACCCCGCCGTTCGGCATACAGCTGAGGCTCCGGCCGTCGACGGCCGGNNTGACGTACGTCACCCCGGGCGGCAGCGTCAGCGTCAGTCCCGCCTTCGGCACACTCCCCGACTCGATCCCGGCGATCGCCCGGACACCCAGCGACCGGCCGGGCGCGATGATGTCCGCGTCGGGATACAACCGCGCCTCGACATCGAGCGGCTCGGGCGCGGGCTTGGTACCCGGGGCCGGCTCGGGCGCAGGCTTCGTACCCGGTACCGGTTCGGGCTTGGTGCCCGGGTCCGGCGCGGGCTTGGTCCCCGGCTCGGGCGCGGGCTTCGTCCCCGGCTCCGGCTCCGGCTTCGTACCCGGCGCGGGCGCGGTCCCCCCGTCCGGCACAGGCACGGGCGCAGGCACCGTACCCGGCACCTCCCCCACCCCGGAGCCGGCCTCAGCTCCGGGGT
>NZ_LIRL01001024.1 GCF_001419795.1 Streptomyces niveiscabiei | reverse complement strand
GCTGAGCGTTACGGCCGTCAGGGCGGTGCGGGGGCGGGTTCGCATGAGGTGTGGGCTCCTGTCGGGGTAGGGGGGAGCGCACGGAATCTAGGGCTGTTTTCTCATCGCCGTCAACAATTTGCACAACATCAACTGTCCCGGGGGATCGCTTTCAGCCCACGCACACCCCTGTGCGCCATGGCACCCGGCGGCTAGGGTGCGGAAATGAGCGCCACCTTCCGCGTCCTGACGTCCGGTTACGTCGGACCGCGCACCGCCAGCACGGTGAGCCTCGTGCGCGACGGCGACACCGTGGTCGTCGTGGACCCGGGCATGGTCGCCGACCGGGGGCTGATCCTCGACCCGCTCGCCGCGGAGGGCCTCGGGCCCGCCCAGGTCACGGACGTCGTGTTCAGCCACCACCACCCCGACCACACGCTGAACGCGGCGCTGTTCCCGGTGGCCCGGTTCCACGACCACTGGGCGACCTACCAGAACGACGTATGGACCGACCGGCCGGCCGACGGGCTCTTCCTGTCGCCGTCGGTCCGGCTCGCCGCGACGCCCGGGCACACCGCCGAGGACATCAGCACGCTGGTGGAGACGCGGGACGGGCTGGTCGTCTTCACGCACCTGTGGTGGAGCGCGGAGGGTCCGGTGGAGGACCCGTTCGCGGCCAGCGCCGACCTGCTGCACGAGTCGCGGGCGAAGGTGCTGGCGATGGAACCCGCGCTGATCGTGCCGGGACACGGCGCCGCGTTCGTGCCGGACGCGGGGACCCCCGTCTGAACCGGGGTTCGTCTCCGTTTACCGGACCGCCGAATGGCTCATTCTCTTACCTCGGCGCACGGCGATTCCGGAAGCTTTTGTAAATAAGTTTCTGTATTCCGCAATCGCCACTACCGGGGCTTTCCTTACCAGGTCTGCACCTTTTCCGCAGAGGTCGGGGAATTTCCGCCACACACCCTATCCACTGTGCGGCGAATCTCTCCGTTTGGTCCGTTATGAACCCGCCTCGCTTTCCTGCCTGGCAGCTTGGTGAAGCACGTCCGGTCTCGGCGAAAACGCGTCTGTGGGCAACAGTTGAGGGCGTCGCAAAGGAAACCCCCTCCGTGGAGTTGACCCCCCATGTTTGTCCGAATCCCGACATCCGCACTCCTCCTCACGATTGCCGCTTCCGTTCTGCTGTGGAGTTTCTCCGCCACTGCCACCGCCGTGCACCCGCAGCCGGTCCATGTCAGCTACACCCTCGCCGACAGCGCCTGGGGTGGCTGATTTCCGCGGGAACACCGGAAACCGAAAAGCAGCGCAATAGGAGAAGAACATGACCACCGAAGCCGGACCCAGCCACGCCGAGGCCGCACGCCAGATAGCCGGGATCTTCCGGGAGGTGCTGGGCGCGCGGACCGACCCCGAGACCGGGAGTGAATTCCTCGCGATCGGCGGCGACTCGCTCACCGCGGCACGTGCCGTGTCCCTCATCAGCACCCGGTTCGGCGTGCGGGTGACGGTCCGGGACCTGTTCCGGTCCAAGACCGCCGACGCGCTGGCGGCGGTCGTCCGCGCCCGCACCGCCGGCTGACCCGGCACCCCCACC
>NZ_LIRL01001023.1 GCF_001419795.1 Streptomyces niveiscabiei | reverse complement strand
GTGTTGGGGGCGGCTAGGCGGGCGGGTCTTCGCCGGCGATCGTGCCGAAGTCGCGGTCCTCGGGTGGAGTGGGGGCGACCGTGTCCATGCCGTAGTGGTGGTAGAGCTGGAGTTCCTGGGCGGGGGAGAGGTGGCGGCCCACGCCGAAGTCGGGGGCGTCCTTGATCAGGGCGCGGTCATAGGGGACGTGCAGGGTGCCCTCGACGAGTTCGCTGGTCTCCAGGGGGACGAAGGCGTCGCGGGTGAACAGGCCCGTCCTTATCGCGGCCCACTCCGGGACGCCGGTCGCGTCGTCGAGGTAGACCTCGTCGATCGTGCCGATCTTCGCGCCGTGCCGGTCGTACGCCTTGCGGCCGATCAGGTTGCGCGGATCGATGTCGGTCTGCACGGGCCCTCCACTGGTCGCGGGGCGGCCGAAGCCTTCGTAAGGACTACGAAAGAGCACTTCGGCCACGGTGGCCACTCGAAGGCTGGGGCGTTGACCTCGCTGGTAAGGTGAAAGTGGCTGTCGACCCTGTGCGGGAGAGTCCTCCGGAACCCTCGGAGGCGCCGAAGGAGCAACTCCTCCCCGGAATCTCTCAGGCTCACGTACCGCACGGGTGAGGTCACTCTGGAAAGCAGGGCGGGTGTCGACGGCGTCCGCTCTCACCGACGGTGAAAGCCGGGCGCTCGCGGGCGGCCGGTGAAGCTCTCAGGTCGAGATGACAGAGGGGGAGGCCGTTCGGGCACCCCGCAGCCGTGGTGCCACCGAAGGTCGTCTCGGCCAGGAGGCCCCCTCATGACCCCTCCCCGTATCCCGCTCAGCGTCCTGGAACAGGGCATTCCCTTCGAACAGCGCCATATCGGGCCCGACCGCGAGGCCCAGGCCAAGATGCTCGCGCAGGTCGGGTACGGCTCGCTGGACGAGCTGACCGCCGCCGCCGTACCGGACGCGATCAAGAACGTCGCCGCGCTCGACCTGCCGGGTGCGCGGACCGAGGCCCAGGTACTCGCCGAGCTGCGGGAACTGGCCGGGCGCAACCAGGTGCTCGGGTCGATGATCGGGCTCGGGTACTACGGGACGTTCACGCCGCCCGTCATCCTGCGGAACGTGATGGAGAACCCCGCCTGGTACACCGCGTACACGCCGTACCAGCCGGAGATCTCTCAAGGGCGCCTCGAAGCGCTGCTGAACTTCCAGACGATGGTCGCGGACCTGACCGGGCTGCCGACGTCCGGGGCCTCGCTGCTGGACGAGGGGACGGCCGCCGCCGAGGCGATGGCGCTGTCGCTGCGGATGGGGAAGAACAAGAAGGGGCTCTTCCTCGTCGACGCGGACGCGTTCCCGCAGACCGTCGCCGTCCTGCGGACGCGGGCCGAACCGGCCGGCGTCGAGGTCGTCGTCGCCGACCTCGGTGACGGGATCCCGGCCGAGGTCGCCGGTCGGGAGATCAACGGGGTGCTGATCCAGTACCCCGGCGCCTCCGGCGTCGTACGCGACATCAAGCCGCTTGTGGAGCAGGCGCACGAGGTGGGGGCGCTCGTCACCGTCGCCGCCGATCTGCTGGCGCTGACCCTGCTGACCTCGCCCGGGGAACTCGGGGCGGACATCGCGGTCGGGACCACGCAGCGGTTCGGGGTGCCGATGGGGTTCGGGGGGCCGCACGCCGGATACATGGCCGTGCACGAGAAGTTCGCGCGGAGCCTGCCCGGGCGGCTCGTCGGGGTGTCCGTCGACGCGGACGGCAACCGGGCGTACCGGCTGGCGCTCCAGACGCGCGAGCAGCACATCCGGCGGGAGAAGGCGACCAGCAACATCTGCACGGCGCAGGTGCTGCTCGCCGTCATGGCCGGGATGTACGCCGTCTACCACGGGCCCGACGGGCTGCGGCAGATCGCCTGGAAGACGCACCGGTACGCCACTGTCCTCGCCGAGGGGCTGCGGGCCGGGGGTGTCGAGGTCGTCCACGGGGCCTTCTTCGACACGGTGTCGGTGCGGGTGCCCGGCGGCGCGGCCCGGGTCGTCGAGGCCGCTCGGGACGGTGGGGTGAATCTGCGGCTCGTCGACGCGGACCATGTGTCCGTCGCCTGTGACGAGACCACCACCCGGGAGCAACTCGCCGTCGTGTGGGGGGCGTTCGGGGTTTCCGGGGATGTCGACTCGCTCGACGCGTCCGCTCAAGAAGGGCTGGGCGATGGGGTGTTGCGGCGGGACGAGGTGCTGACGCATCCCGTGTTCCATCAGCACCGGTCCGAGACCGCCATGCTGCGGTACCTGCGGCGGCTCGCCGATCGGGACTACGCGCTCGACCGGGGGATGATTCCGCTCGGGTCCTGCACGATGAAGCTCAACGCGACGACCGAGATGGAGCCGGTCACCTGGCCCGAGTTCGGGCAGCTGCACCCCTTCGCGCCGGTCGAGCAGGCCGGGGGGTACCTCACGCTCATCCGGGAACTGGAGGAGCGGCTCGCCGAGNNACGCCGGGTCGCAGGGGGAGTTGGCGGGGCTGCTCGCCGTACGCGCCTATCACCGGGCCAACGGGGATCTTCAGCGGACCGTGTGTCTCATTCCGTCGTCCGCGCACGGGACCAACGCGGCTAGTGCGGTGATGGCCGGGATGAAGGTCGTCGTCGTCAAGACCTCCGGGGACGGGGAGGTCGATGTCGAGGATCTGCGGGGGAAGATCGGGCAGTACCGGGACGAGCTCGCGGTGCTGATGATCACGTACCCGTCCACGCACGGGGTGTTCGAGGAGCATGTCGGGGAGATCTGCGGGCTTGTCCATGAGGCCGGTGGGCAGGTTTATGTCGACGGGGCCAATCTGAATGCGCTGGTCGGGCTGGCCAAGCCTGGGCATTTCGGTGGGGATGTTTCCCACCTGAATCTGCACAAGACGTTCTGCATTCCTCATGGTGGGGGTGGGCCCGGGGTGGGGCCTGTGGCTGTGCGGGCTCATCTTGCGCCCTATCTGCCGAATCATCCCTTGCAGAGTGAGGCCGGGCCCGCTACCGGGGTCGGGCCTGTTTCCGCTGCACCCTGGGGGTCTGCCGGGATTCTTCCCTTATACACATCT
>NZ_LIRL01001022.1 GCF_001419795.1 Streptomyces niveiscabiei | reverse complement strand
CGGCGAGTCCCTCCAGGGTAGGGGGCGGGGTACCGGGGGAGCGGATCAGCCATTCGTTCCAGATCGCGCCCGTGGGGGAGAGCAGGACCTCGAAGCGCAGGGTGGGCCACAGGGGGACCGGCCAGAGCCAGGACTCGCAGGTGAGGTCGCCGATCCGGCGGGTGGACGTGGTCTCGGGGGCGCCCAGGAACGTGCGGTAGCGGCTCGCCGCCGCGCGGCCCCGTGGGGCGTGCCGCATCGCCTGCCAGCGCTTGTTCGCCTCGCGCATCTCCCCCGAGGAGGCGCCGAGCCGGTGCCGCGCCTCCTCCACCAGGCCGGGGTTGTGGTCGGCCATGCGGCGCAGCAGGACGAGCTGGAAGTCGAGCGGGGTGAAGGGGTGCGGGGTGGACGGCATGCCTCCATCGTCCCCGATGGCGTACCTCCCAGGTACGGGTCTCATCGGCACCGATGTGGATCGGGTCTTTTCACGACCATTGCCCGGTCGGTGGCTTCTGATTAGCCTGTGTTCGTCATCCCGATCGCCTGTTGAAATATCGAACACACTTAAGGGAGGGGGCCGGCCGTGGGACGTCTGGTACCTGCCGTGACCCGGGCTCTGGACATTCTGGAGCTTTTCCTCGACGGGGACGGCACGCTCTCCGCCCCCGACATCGTGCGCCGGCTCCAGCTTCCGCGCACCACCGTGCACGAACTCGTCACCACCCTCGCCGCCCGGTCGTACATCGTGCCGGTGCCCGGCCAGCCCGGACGGTACCGGCTCGGCGTACGGCCGTACCAGCTCGGCAGCCGGTACGCGGAACAGCTCGACCTCGCGGCGGAGGGGCAGAACGTCGCCCGGTCCGTCGCCGAGACCTGCGACGAGACCGTGCACGTCGCGATCCTCGAAGGCACGGACGTCATCTACATCGCCAAGGTCGACTCGACGCACGCGGTGCGGATGGTCTCCGCCGCCGGACGGCGCCTTCCCGCGCACTGCACGTCCGTGGGGAAGATGCTGCTCGCCTCGCTCTCCGAGCACGAGCTGAGCCTGCGGCTGCCGGTGGACGCCGAGTTGGTGCGGATGACGCCCAACAGCATCACCGAACCAGGGGCGTTGAGGGAGGCGCTCGCCGTCATCCGTGAGCGGGGTCTCGCGGTGGAGAGCCGGGAGTCGAACCCCGACGTGAGCTGTGTCGCCGCGCCCGTCCGGGACCGTACCGGGCAGGTCGTCGCCGCGCTCTCCATCTCCGTCCCGATGATCCGGTGGAGCGACGAACGGCGCGTGGAACTGGAGCAGTTGGCGGCCAAGGGCGCCGTCGACCTGTCGGAGCGGCTCGGATACCGGAGCGTGGCGTGATGGGGTACGAAGTAGCGGTACGGGCCGAGGCGACGCTCGGTGAAGGGCCCACGTGGGACGCGGACGCGGGCCGGCTGATCTGGCTCGACATCCTCGGGTCGCGGGTCAACACGTACGACCCGTCGAGCGGGCGGCAGACCCTGCGCACGACCGACCAGCACGTCGGTGCCGCCAAGCCCAGGGCCGGTGGCGGGCTCGTCCTCAACCTCCGTGACGGGGTCGGCCTGTTGGACCCCGACGACACCTTCCGCTGGCTGCACCACGAGGCCGTCCCCGGCCGGCGCGCGAACGACGCGGCCGTCGCCCCCGACGGGACGCTGTGGGCCGGCACGATGCGCTACGACGAGGCACCGGGCGGCGGCACGCTGGCCCGCTTCGGCCCAACGGGCCTGCTGGAGACGGTCCTTGACGACGTCGCCGTCAGCAACGGCACCGGCTGGAGCCCCGACGGGACGCTCATGTACTACGTCGACTCGCCCACCGGCCGCGTCGACGTCTTCGACTACGACGGCGAACACGTCGGCGGGCGGCGGGAGTTCGTGACGATCGAGGACGGCGCCGGCTTCCCGGACGGCCTCACGGTCGACGCGGACGGCTGCGTGTGGGTCGCCCTGTGGGACGGCGCCGCCGTACGGCGCTACACCCCCGGGGGGAAGCTGGACCGGGTGATCTCCTTGCCCACGCCGCGCGTCACCGCCTGCGCGTTCGGCGGGGCCGACCTGACCGACCTGTACATCACGACCGCGCGGATCGGCCTCACGGACCCGCACCCGGTCGCCGGATCGCTGCTGGTGGTGCCCGGCGCGGGGAAGGGACTGGCGCTTCCCGCGTTCGCGGGGTGACGGGGCGTGGCTGATGGCGGGGCGTGCGGCGGAACCCGGGACTGCGGGCCTCGCGCGCCCCGCCTCCGCCTCTCCCGGCCTTCGCTGCCCGTGTCTCCGACCTCCGCCGGGCGGCCCTCACGACGGAGCCCCCGGCACC
>NZ_LIRL01001021.1 GCF_001419795.1 Streptomyces niveiscabiei | reverse complement strand
CGGGGGGTGCCTCTGGGGGTGTCTCCTACGCCCACGGTGCCGGGTCCACCGCTCTCCTCGGTGACACCATCGGCGTCAACCTCGACCGGGCCGTGGCCCGTTGGGGCGCGCGGGAGGCGCTCGTCGACGTGCCGTCCGGGCGGCGCTGGACGTACGCCGAATTCGCCGCCGACGTCGAGGAGTTGGCGTGCGCGCTGCTCGCGAGCGGGGTCGGCGCGGGGGACCGGGTCGGGGTGTGGGCGGTCAACACCCCCGAGTGGGTGCTCGTGCAGTACGCGACCGCCAGGGTCGGCGCGGTCCTGGTCAACATCAACCCCGCGTACCGCACGCACGAGGTCGCCTACGTCCTCGACCAGGCCGGGGTCTCGCTGCTGTTCGCCTCGGTCGCGCACAAGGGCAGCGACTACCGGGCGATGATCGGGCACGTCAGGGGCCGGTGCCCCGACTTGAGGGAAGCCGTGTACTTCGGGGACCCCGGGTGGGCGGAGTTCGTCGCCCGCGGCGGACCCGTACCGCGCGGCGAACTCATCGCCCGCGAGGCCGAGTTGTCCTGCGACGACCCGGTCAACATCCAGTACACGTCCGGCACGACGGGGTTCCCCAAGGGCGCCACGCTCTCGCACCACAACATCCTCAACAACGGTTACTTCGTGGGGGAGTCGCTGGGGTACGACGAGCAGGACCGGATCTGCATACCCGTGCCCTTCTACCACTGCTTCGGCATGGTCATGGGCAACCTGGCGGCCACGTCGCACGGCGCCTGCATGGTCATCCCCGCCCCCTCCTTCGAGCCCGCCGCCACCCTCCACGCGGTCCAGCAGGAACGCTGCACGTCCCTCTACGGCGTACCGACCATGTTCATCGCGGAGTTGAACCTCCCCGATTTCGGGGCGTACGACCTCACGACTCTGCGCACCGGCATCATGGCCGGGTCCCCCTGCCCCGTCGAGGTCATGAAACGCGTCGTCGCCGAGATGCACATGGCCGAGGTCTCCATCTGCTACGGCATGACCGAGACGTCCCCGGTCTCCCTCCAGACCCGCCGCGACGACGACCTCGAACACCGCACGGCGACCGTGGGCCGGGTCCTCCCGCACATCGAGGTGAAGATCGTCGACCCCGCGACCGGCGTCACCCAACCCCGGGGCCGCGCGGGCGAGTTGTGCACGCGGGGCTACAGCGTGATGCTCGGCTACTGGAACGAGCCCGAGAAGACCGCCGAGGCCGTCGACGCCGGCCGCTGGATGCACACCGGCGACCTGGGCGTGATGCGCGAGGACGGCTACGTCGAGATCGTCGGCCGCATCAAGGACATGATCATCAGGGGCGGCGAGAACATCTACCCGCGCGAGATCGAGGAGTTCCTCTACGCCCACCCCAAGATCCGCGACGTCCAGATCGTCGGCGTCCCCCACGAGAAGTACGGCGAAGAGGTCCTCGCCTGCGTCATCCCCCACGACGCGGACGACCCCCCGACGCTGGACGAGATCCGCGGCTACTGCGCGGGCCGCCTCGCCCACTACAAGATCCCGGCCCGGGTGCGGATCCTGGACGCGTTCCCGATGACGGTGTCGGGAAAGGTCCGGAAGATCGAACTACGGGAGACGTACGGGGCATAGCCCCCTCGGGCCCCCTTGGGCCCCCTTGGGACTTTTTGGGCCCTTGGGACTTGGGAGCCCCCCTCCGCCCCTGGAGCACCGACGGCGCTCCAGGGGCGGA
>NZ_LIRL01001020.1 GCF_001419795.1 Streptomyces niveiscabiei | reverse complement strand
CCTCAGATCAGTGCCCCCGCCGCTCTCCTCCCCGCCCTCCGTGTCCGGCGCACCAGCGCGTACCCCTTCGTCAGGGCGCGGTCCCGGGCGAACGTGCGGATGATGGCGTGGCCGTCGAGGAGGTGCGCGAACTCGGCGTCCGTGGTGCGGCGGCGGACCGTGACCCGGCGCAGGGCGTACGGGCCCTGGGCGCGCCGGGCCAGGGAGTTGCCGACCGCGAGGGCCTGGGCGAAGCCGTTCTCGCGGACGGCGGCACGGACCCGGCGGTCGGAGTAGCCGTACGGGTAGGCGAACGACACGGGCAGCGCGCCGAGCCGGTCGGCGACGAGATCCCGGCAGCGGGTCAACTCGCCCCGCAGGGCGGCGTCGTCCAGCTGGTCGAGCTGCGGGTGGGAGTGGCTGTGGCCGCCGATCTCCACGCCCGCGTCGGCCAGTTGGCGGACCTGGTCCCAGTCGAGCATGGTGTCGAGGGCGCCGCCGGTGTCGTACGCGCCCTTGATCCAGCCGGTGGACACGAACAGGGTTGCCGGGAAGGCGTGTTGGGTGAGCGCCGGGAGGGCGTGGCGGTGGACGCCCTCGTAGCCGTCGTCGAAGGTGATGAGGACGGGGCGCGGCGGCAGGGGGCGGACCGTACGCCAGAGTGCGGCGAGGGCGGCCGTGGTGAGCGGGGTGAGGCCCTTCGCCGCGACCAGCTCCATCTGCCGCGCGAACGCCTCCGGCGACACCGACAACTCCCGTGTCGCGGGGCGGGGTTCGGCGGAGATCGCGTGGTACATGAGGATGGGGACACGGGCGTCGGTCATGCGGCGCCCTCGCCGTCGTACACCGGGGCCTGGTCGTTCGGCGGGCTGCCCGCGTCAACTCCCTTGTCCCCGCGCACCGTTGCCCGGTCGATCGGTACGACCGCGAACGTCGTGCCGTTGCGGCGGGCCCGGATCGTGCCGACGACGTAGCCGCCCGCGGCCGTGAGGACCCCCGCGACGATGGCGCCCGCCCGCCGCGCACCGCCGGGCCTCGCGCGCAGGGCGTCGCGCAGGCCGCGGGCGACTCCGGCGGGCAACACCCGTGTCGTGTACCGGCGTTCGGACTCCAGCCCCTTGTCGGTGCCGACGCTGCGGGCGACCAGCGCCTTGGAGAGGCCCTCGGCGTAGGTGCGGGTGCGGAAGTAGGCGAAGTGCTCGCGGGCCGGGGGGACCTTGTGGTGGATGACGGCCCGGTCGTCGACCAGGAGGATCGCGTCGGGTCTCTCGTGGCCGAGCCGGATGCACAGTTCGGTCTCCTCGCCGCCCATCGGCCGCTTGTCGCCGTCGCGCCCGATGCCGCTCGCGAACCCGCCGACGAGGTCGAACGCGCTGCGCCGGAAGGAGGCGTTGCCGCCGAGGATGTTGCGTACCCGGACCCGGCCGGGCGGCAGGCCCTTGTACGAGCAGCCCACCACCCAGTCGAACTCCTCCGGGAACCAGGCGGGTCTACGGCCCGATGACCACACGGGTTCGCAGCGCCCGCCGACCGCCAGGACCCGGGGGTCGCTGTACGGGTCGGCGAACCGGCGCAGCCAGTCCCGCTCGGCCACCGCGTCGTCGTCGAGGAACGCGATGATCTCGCCGCAGGACGCGGCGATGCCGGTATTACGCCCGGCGGACAGCCCGCGCGGACCGGCGTTGGCCAGTACCCGTACCTCCGAGGTCTCCTTGTACTCCAGAGTGAGCCGGTCCAGGAGCACCGGGTTGTGGTCGACGACCAGCAGGATCTCCTGCGCCGGGTGGCTCTGCGCGCGTACGGAGGCGACGGCGGCGAGGACGTCGTCCCAGCGGTCCTCGGTGTAGACGCAGATCACCACGGAGATGTCGAGCGGGGTCACGAGGCGTCGCCCCGGCCCGTGTCGAGGACCGGGGCTGTGTCGAGCAGCGGTGATTTCCGCCGACTCCTGCGCAGCGCACGCCGGTTGGACCGCTCCCTGAGGATGACCCGGAGTACCCGTAGTCCGTCCCGTACCGCCCGCAGGTTGGAGACGCCGTGGATGCGCAGGTACTCGTGGCTCGGTATCTCCTGCACCTTCAGCCCCGCCTTGACGACCCGGATGTTGATCAGGGTCTCGATCTCGAAGCCCGTGCAGTCGAGGTCGATCTTGTCGAGGCAGTGCCGCCAGAACGCGTTGTACCCGTAGCACAGGTCGGTGTAGCGCGCGCCGAACTTGCGGTTGACGACGGCGCACAGCACGCGGTTGCCGAGCCACCGGATGAACGTCATGTCGTCCGTGCCGCCGCCGTTGGCGAACCGCGAGCCCTTGGCGAAGTCGGCGCCGGAGACCAGCGCGGAGACGTAGCTGACGATCTCGTTGCCGTCGGCCGAGCCGTCCGCGTCGACCATCACGATGATGTCGCCGCTGCACGCCTCGAACCCGGTGATCAGGGCGTCGCCCTTGCCGCGCCCCTGCTGCTGAACGACCTTGACGGCGGGCCACAGTTCGCGGGCCACGCGGACGGTCGCGTCGGTGGAGTTGCCGTCGACCAGGACCACCTCGTGGATCCAGTCGGGCAGCGTCTTGAAGACGTACGGAAGGTTCTCCGCCTCGTTCATCGCCGGTATCACGACGCTCACGGGCGGCGTGATGGCCAGGTGCGAGGAGATCGGGCGGTACGTGGTGGCGGTGCCGTCGGCCAGGCGGTTCTGGCCCGTCGTCGCCGGTTGCAGAACGGAACTCATGAGTCTGGTCCCTCTCGTCCGGCGGACCGCCCGCCCCTGGGCGGCCCGGCTGAAAGTCCGGTTCGAAAGGGGGGTTTCTCCCCCGGAGGGACCAGGGTCCGGCGCGGGCGACGTGAGCGCGTCGCGTCCGCCGGCCCGGGTCCGCCGGGCGAGCTGG
Source organism: Streptomyces niveiscabiei (assembly GCF_001419795.1). Taxonomy (GTDB): domain Bacteria; phylum Actinomycetota; class Actinomycetes; order Streptomycetales; family Streptomycetaceae; genus Streptomyces; species Streptomyces niveiscabiei. The sequence continues at coordinate 1,968 of NZ_LIRL01001020.1, read as the reverse complement.
CAAAGCTGACGGCCGCCGGAGGTTACGGCGGCCGACCGCGCGGCACGGCTCGGTCACCCTGTCGGGTCACCGAGCTCGGCACCCCCCTACCGCGCTCCCGCTCCGGTGCCGCCGCGGTCCCTGAGCCCTCCCCTGGTGCCGCGTCCGACGGTCCGATGCGAGTGAGATGTACGACGGTATTGATGAATGAGCCCGTATGGCAAGACCTGAAGGGAGGGCTCACGATTTTGTTCGTTTGACCGTTACACGTCGGCTCGTCCGTCATTGGTTCCCACCGCGGCGCCTGCGAGGAACAGGTGACATCACCTGAGATGTACGGGTATTACAGGTGCCACGGGTATCGCGAACAAAGCGGGCGGAAAGAGTCGGGAACCGGTCCCGGAACGTACTCAAAAGTCTTGGCATGAACACTTCCCGTCAACACGCGTAGTTGCTACGACGGTTGTGGCAGACATGCTGCTAAAGGGAGGTTCCATGAGACGTTCCCGATTTGCCGTATTCGTCAGCACAGCGCTCCTCGCCGCGACCGCCGCCCTCACCGGCGGAGCCGGCAACGCCCAGGCCGCCACCGGTGGTTACGTCGCCCTCGGCGACTCCTACTCCTCCGGCGTCGGAGCGGGCAGCTACATCAGCTCCAGCGGTGACTGCAAACGCAGCACGAAGGCGTACCCGTACCTCTGGAACGCCGCCAACTCGCCCTCCTCGTTCACCTTCGCCGCCTGCTCGGGCGCCACCACCGCCGACGTCCTCTCCGGCCAGCTCGGCGGCCTCAACTCCTCGACCGGCCTCGTCTCCATCAGCATCGGCGGCAACGACGCGGGGTTCGCCGACGTCATGACGACCTGCGTCCTCGGCAGTGACAGCACCTGCCTCAACCGCATCAACACCGCCAAGTCGTACGTCGATTCGACACTCCCCGGCCGACTCGACAGCGTGTACGACGCGATCAGCTCCAAGGCACCCAACGCCCGCGTGGTCGTGCTCGGTTACCCGCGCTTCTACCGGCTCGGCGCGACCTGCCTCGGCCTCTCCGAGACCAAGCGCGGCGCCATCAACGGCGCCGCCGACTACATCGACGCGGCCATCGCCAAGCGCGCCGCGGACCACGGCTTCGCCTTCGGCGACGTCCGCACCACCTTCGCCGGGCACGAGATCTGCTCCGGCAGCTCCTGGCTGCACAGCCTCGAACTGCTGAACATCGGCGAGTCGTACCACCCGACGGCGGCCGGCCAGTCCGGCGGATACCTGCCGGTGCTCAACGCGAACGACTGACACATCCGCGGCCGTCGGAACTTGACGGCCCGTCAGTACGATGCGGACGGCGAGGGGGAGGCTCCGCCCGATGGGGTCTCCTTCTCGCAAGTGACCGAGAACGGCACCGAGTTGGACTTCGCGTTCACAGGCTTGCGCACCTCCACCCACAGTTCGTTCTCGAACGTCCCGCTCACCTCGCCCGTCGTCAGGAACACCCGCGCCTTCTTCGACCTGCCCTCTCCGTCGGCGAACTCCAGCGTCCGCCAGCCCGAGTCGACGGCCTCGCCGTCCTTCGAAACCCACCGGTACGACACCGTCGCGGGCACCCGCCCGACCGTGAACGCCGCGGTGAATGCCGGGGATTGAGACGTCGGGGGCGGGCAGGTCCCCGAGTAGTCGGTGCCCTCACCGGTCACGGTCACCGCGACCGACTGCGCCGGCCTCTCCTTGCTCGGCGACGGGGTGGGCGACGGGGACGGGGACGGCGGCGGCTCCTCGCTCCGACTGGCCGGCGGCGAACTCACCCCCTGCGACTGGCTGTTGGTCTGCGGCCCGCCCTTGCCCCCGCCGCCGCCCCCGTTGTTCAGCAGCGCGTACGTCAGCCCCCCGATCGCCAGCGCCACGACCAGCACCCCCACGATCAGCACGGCTGTCGCGCGCCGGTTGCCCTCGGAGGGCTCCGGCTGGTCGCGCACCAACGGCTCGGTGGGGGGC
>NZ_LIRL01000102.1 GCF_001419795.1 Streptomyces niveiscabiei | reverse complement strand
GTCAGATGTGTCGAAGAGACAGGGGCCTGCGCGGCGCGGGTGGGTCCGGCGAGGAGGTCCAGGACGTGGATGCGGTAGTGCGCGGCGAGGCGGTCGACGTCCTCCAGCGTCCAGTGCTGGCGTCCGCCCTGCTTGCGCGAGATCTGCGCCTGCGCCTGCCCGATCGCCGCCGCGAGGTCGCCCTGCCGCTCGCCCGTCAGGGTCATCAGCGTGGTCACGGTGAGCCGCAGGAGGCCCTCCGTGCCGAGGTCCGCCGCGAGGGCGGTGCCATCGTCATCAAGACTCATGGATGACACTCTAGCATCTTCAATACGGAATCAGTATTCAGAATGATGTTTCTGTCCCCCTGGTGAGCGATTTGGGTACTGCGAGTGCTGCTTCTGCTGCATGTACTGCGGTTACGCGTACTGCTGAGATGCAGTACCAGAGAGCGCCGGTCCGGCTGCGGTGGTCGGCCTAGGGTCGACGGCATGACCTTGAGCGATCCGATCGACCCCTTCTACAGGGACCGCCTGGTGCGATGGCTGCGCGAGCGCCTCGACGAGGACCAGGAGGCCGTCACGGCGATGAGCAGCGTCACCGCCGCCGACCGCCGTCACCGCTCCCGCGCGGTGCGGGAGATCCACGCGAAACGGCGGTTGCTCGCCTCCTACGAGGCCGCCGCGCGCCTGTACGAACAGGCGGCGGCGGTCGTAGCGAGCGCCCACGGGAACCGCGCTGCGGGCGACGTGATCGCGTACGAGACCACGCGCGCCACGGCGAAAGCGCTCGACGGGGCGGTCCGGCTCGCCGCGTACCCCTACCAGACCTGTCCCGGCTATCTGGAGGCGTGGCGCCCGTAGGCGCTCCGGTCCGCGTCAGTCCTCTCGGGGGTCGCCCAGCCCCATGGCGGGGGCGTCGTCGCAGTGCGCCGGCTCCCGTCCGGCGGCGGCGCCCGTCCCGGCCCGGCTCGCGCGCTGCACCCAGCTCATAACGGTGGCGGCCGTCCCCCAGTCGGCACCGGCGAGCCAGGCGGCGATCCGCTCGTCGTAGGCGCCCAGCTCGATACCGGCGTCGTCGAGGATCTGGCGGAGGAACTTCTCCTGGTGGTCACGGGTCGCGTGGAAACCGAGGGACGCGAGGGGCCTCGGCTCGCTCTCGACGGGGCCGGTCGGAATGCCGGGGACGACGTAGGTCATCTCACTGACCGCCCATGAGGAACAGTGCCGACGCGGGATCGGCCAGGTCTTTCGCCAGTTGCTCACTACTGATGGCGACGGCTCGCAGTTCCGCCGCCACTTCAGCCACAGCCACCTTCGGGTCCTGATCGCCGTCCACCACGACCTTGCCCCGTTTGGCCAGCATCTCCAGGACGCTGGCGGTCTGATCGAACGCCTGAGGGAGCTGCTCAACCAGTTGCTTGAGCACCTGGGTGGTTTCCGACAGTGCGGGCGCCGACAGCGCGGACGCATCATCCAAAACCACGTGATTGAGCTCCTCGATCAGGTCTCGGGCCTGACGCGCCAACTCCGCAGGGTCCTTCTTCGCTGCCATGCGTTCACTCCTTGTTGCGTGCCGCACTGTCCCCGCTGCGGGCACTGCGGATACGTGACCTACTGAGGATCAGTGCACGGGGTACTGGTGCCGCCGGGGCCTACAGGTCGAGGTCGAGGACGGCGCGCAGGGCCTGGCCGACGCGGGCCATCGTCTCGGTGCCGACCTCGCCCAGGAGTTCGGCGCCGTCGAACCGGCCGACGCGCATCTGCATGAGGTTGATCGCGACGGCGGTGCAGGGGACGGGCTCGCTGATCGTGACGGACATCGCGGTGTCGGGGTAGCGGTCCGGCGGGTGCAGGACGAGGACCAGGAGGCCGCCGTACGTCGTTTCCAGGCCGGTCAGGCTGACGATCAGGACGTCGCGGCCGTCGCCGAGGCGCCAGATCTGGCCTCGGTTCACAGGCTGTCGCCCTCGCCGCACAGGTCGTCGGCGATGCCGAGCGCGGCGAGCTGGCGCGCGCCGTCGAAGACGACCTGATGCCGTATGACGCGCGCGACGTACTCGGACAAGGTCAGGCCGGCGGTCCGCGCGGCCTCGGTGAGGGAGGGCACCACGTCGTCGGGCAGGTCTACGGTCACGGCGGTCATATGGACAGGGTATGGACCGCCGCCCCTCCTGTCAGGGGGCCTGCGGAACCGGTCTCCCGGCGGCCGGGCGACGGAGCGCGGCTGCGGGCGGACCGGCGTGCGGCGGGCGCCCTCGAACGCCTCCCCTCCGCCCCCTTCCCGTCCGGCGGCGGAGGGGAGGACGCTGGAGACATGTCTCCCGTATCGGACGGTCCGGCCGGCCGGACCCCCGCAGCCTCCGAGGCCGACGCGCGGCGGCTCACCGCCGAGCTGCGCGAGGCCCTGGGCGGCGTGCGGGACGCCGTCGTACGCCTCGCCGTCGCCGTGTGCGACGCGCACACCGCCCGCGTCTGGGAGCCCCTGGGATACAGCGGGTGGGGCGCTTACGCGCAGGCCGAGATCGGCGTCAGCCGCGCGCAGGCGTACCGGCTGATCGACCTGGCGCACACCGTGACGGCGATCAGCGGCACCGTCACGGCCGCCGGGGCGGTCGCGGTGTCTCCCGTGGGAGACACCGGCCTGTGGGACCCCGGCCTGTCCCAGCGCGCCCTGCGCGACGTCCACGGACGCCTCGACGTCCTCACCGCGACGATCGGCGCGCGCCTCGCGGACGCCGGACGCGCCGGCCCGCTCACCGCCGAGGCGGCCCGCGACGTCGTCCGCCAGGCCGTCGACGAACTCCGCCGCCCCGCCGCCGAGATCGAGGCCAAGGTCGAGGAGGACGACGTCGTCCCGCCGCCGTCGTACGCCGGGACGGCCGAGGAGTGGGCCACCGCCGTCCGGGAAGGGCGCGCGGCCGTCGAGGAGATCGTCGCGACGGCCGGCGCGGTCGGCGCCTCGGCGCTGGAGATCGCGCCGGACCACCTCACCGGCCGCGAGGCCGCCGAGCACGGCCTCGCGCGGCTCGCCGCGGATCTCGGGCTGGAGACCGCCGCCGTGCTGGAGGCCCGGCTGTACGCGATGACCGGCGACCGCCGCGTCCTCGACGTCTGGTGGGGCTGAGTGCACAGGCCACTGCACCTACTGACTCGCAGTAGGTGCAGTGGGGGCAGGCGCGCGTTGCCGGACGTCCGCAGGGCTGTTTCCCGGACGGCGCCGCATCTCGCACGCCACGATGGCGGCATGGCAGACACGACCCGATGGACCACCGTCATCCTCCACGGCGGCCCCCTCGACGGCTCTGAGGCACTGGTCGACGCGGACGACCCCGACCCGGGCGTCGGCATCATCGCCGAGGGCTGCTCCTACCCGGGCGGCCGGTCCTGGTACCAGCCCGACGACGCCGGAGTCTGGCGGTGGACGCACGACATCCCCTGGGAACTCATGTAGATGACGCCCGCTCCACCCTGGCCTGCGCACGCCGCCACTCCCGGCACCCCGTCCCACTGCACTGCTTGTAGCCGGTCGCCGTGCCGCACGCCGGATGGTCGGCGCCGAGCGCGCACAGGGACCACCCAGCCTCGTCGAGTGCCTCCCCGAACCCGGGGTCCCGGGTGGCGCGTCCGTAGACCTGGTGGATCGTCACGCCGACCTCCTGGGCGGCCTCGGCGACCGGCGTCCCGCCGGAGACAAGGTCGAGGAGTCTGGTGCGCGCGGCGGCCGGAAACTTCTCCTCGGCAAGTGCGTGGCGCCGGGAAACGCTGTCGGCGCTGTGCGCGCGGACACAGACCGGACAGCGGCACCCCACCCGGTACAGGGTCGCGGGAGAGTAGCGGGTGTGGTCGTAGGAGATCCGGATGGGCCGCCCGGCGATCCTCAGCAGCTGATGCCCGGTCCAGGTGTATTCGCGTCCTCCGCACTGGTGGGGGCGCACCTGGCTGCCAGGGAGCCAGCCGTACACGGCCATCCCCACGACGCTGCTGGCAGCGGCGTCCATCAGTGCGGCGAGCCGGCGGACCGTGTAGGTCTCGGCGGGGTCGATCCGGTCCGCGTACGCGGCAAGAGGGTGCGGCCGTGCGACAGAGTTCATCCGTTCCTCGATTCGGTCCATCCCCACAGGCGCGGGGAGCATGCTGGCCGGGCTGTCCGCAGACAGCGCCCACGTGCCACCCCCGCAGGCGCGGGGAGCAGCTCTACGACGGCGTCCAACGCCAACCTGGTCGGGGACCACCCCCGCTCGCGCGGGGAACACGGTGAGCGTGAAGTCCCCTCCAGGGAACCCAGCCACCCCCGCGACGGCGGGAAGAGAGAGCGGGGAAACCCCGCTTGCGCGGGGACCACTGCCGAGCTGCACGGCAGGCAAGCCCTCTGGCAGGAACACCCCCGCTCACGCGGGGAACACCCCAACTCCGATCCCAGGATAGGCCGTGAGGCTGGACGTTGTCAGGCCATGCTGCGGGGGGGGGGAGCAATCCGCCCGGAGCCGTCCCGTCGGCCGCCGTGTCCTCGACCACTGGGGGTGGTGCGTCTGCCCTCACTGCGCCTACTGAGGATCAGTGGGTGCAGTGAGGGCAGACGCACCCAGCACCCCTACGGCCTGCCGTTCAACACAGCACCCCAGGCGCGTACTTCACCACGCCGCGCTTCGCGGTGTCCCACACCCAGATCTCGGTCTCGCGCCAGAGTCGCGGCAACCCCATGACGGGCTGTGCGTACGGGTTCGCTTCCGGGCCCGGCGTCTCCTCACCGGTAGTGGGGTCGACCCATCCCGTCTCGACCGGCGAGGGCCTCCAGGAGTCGTCGCCCACGAGAATCGCGGCGAGGCTCCCCACACTGCGCTCCCCCGTCTCCGTGGGCAGTCGCCACTCCCGCTCGTGCATCCACTCGGAGTTGCCTCCCGTGCGCACGGCCCAGTGCTGGAGGCCGGCCGTCGCGAAGGAGGCGTGGACGCTGTCGGGCACGTAGGCCACGGCCCCTCCCCCCAGCTTGAGTATGGGCCCGCGGTGGGCGACGACCCCCCAGGGCTGGAAACGGCCGGCACGGATGAGGTGCGCAAGGTGGTCGGGAGGGCTCTCCGAGAAACACAGGCACCGCTTGGGGGCCCCGTACGGGGCGAACGCCCGCAGGCGTTCCTCCCCGAGGATCGCGTCCAGCCGCTGCCTCGCATCCAGCTTCGTGATCTCCGGAGGTATCCAGGCGGGTTGGGCCCCGATACGGCCGGTGAAGTGGACCAACTCATTGCTCTGCGCGGGGCCAGGCTCTCTCAACCTCAGCTCCTCCAACGCACTCCCCTCCCGTCGAGCCGCGTCGCGGCATCGTCCTTTGCTCCCATATACCGCTGCACGGCCCGGAGTTACCCCGCTCAGGGCTGGTCTGCGGCAGCAGTGGCAGATACCGGATGGCCGTCCGCTCCGTGACGGGGGAGCGGACGGCCGGGGTGCCACGAGGAGCACGACGCTGCGACGGCCTCCCTCTCGGTCGCCTCGATGGCGGGGTCCTCGATCCGCGTGCGAGCGTCGATCCGGGCGAGGGCGGCACCCCAGGTATCGGTGTGCCACCGCCAGTTCGTCCCGTCGGCGGTGATGTCTGCTACCGGGTGAATTTGCTCTCCATATACGTCACGTACCACCGATGGGACGCACGAAAGGAAAGCTCCGTCCGGAGGTCACGGACCAGCTTCACAAGGACGAAGGGCTGGAGCGCGATGGCCGCCGTGAGCATGTCCCGGGCCAGGACGGACACCGGATACGTCGCGAGCCAGGCGCACAGCACCGTGACGAACACCGTGAAACCCAGGCGGCCCTGCAACCGCCGGACCATCCGCTGTGAATCGCGGAGTTCGTCCCGCTTCCGTGCGAGATACTCGGCATCGCCGTCCCAGATCTCTGACCGTGTCCCGTCAGGCACCCGTTCCTCCTTGCATCGAGCCGGTCATCCGATGATGCACCAGCCGGGCCACCGACTTCAGCCGGGAACCAGAAAACTGTATCGACTGAACCTCAGTACATGCAGTAGAGGCAGTGACGTACGTCACGCTGTTTCTGCACTTCAGGAGCTCAGAACAACCGACCTGCGGCGGCCGGCAGATACAGGAGGGCCGTCCGCTCCGTGACGGGGGAGCGGACGGCCGGGGTACCGCAAGGGATCAGAACGCCGGGACGGTCTCTCTCGCGGTCGGTTCAACATCGTCGGGCGCCTCGATCCGCGTACGAGCGTCGATCCGCGCGAGGGCGGCACCCCAGGTGTCGGTGTGCCACTGCCAGACCGTCCCGTCGTGCGCGGCCTGCACCACCTGGAGCCGCCGCTCGCCGATGGCACGAACGCGCGCCGCCTCCAGCGCTTCGACGAGTCGCAGATGGAAGTGGGCGGGCAGGACCGGCCGGAACACCGGCCGGTCGACCACGCCGGAGAACCGGAACACGGACGGTCCGGGGCCGCCGTCGACGATCGGCGTCCATTCGCCGGGCCCACCAGGGAGACAGACCACCAGACGCCGAGGCGCCTCAAGGAGCTGGAGGTGGCGCAGATCGTCGGCACGGAGCAGCCTGTACGACTCCTCGTCGGCCAGGTTCGTCGCCACCCAGACCAAGGAATCAGTTGCGGTCATATCGGGTGAACGACCCCGCACGCAAGAGGACACGGCGCCTGCGCCGATCCGCCCGAAACGTCAACGCGCTGACCAGCGGCGACGTGGTGGTGCCCTCGGACCGCCATCGCGGGTGCGGTCCGAGGGCACCGGGGAGGCCGCCCGCGCGGAGGATCACGAGCAGCGGGGTTTGGGCGGTCTTACGGCGGCCGTCCCGGAGCGTGCGGCCCACGTGCTCCGGGACGGCCACCTGCCGCTGATCCGCGATGGGGGATGCGCGGATCAGCGGAGTCTGGCGACAACCGACCAGGTCAGGACGGCGATCAAGGCGACGGGGACGACGACCAGGAGGACGGCCTCGACCACCGCGCGGGACCGGCGCCGGGCATGACGAGGTGTCACGACGGGCGGCTCACGGTCGGCCTCGCGTCCAGCTCCGCCCACACCCGTTTGCCCAGCGGCTTTCGGGCGGTTCCCCACCGGTCCCACCCCCAGCCGGCCGTCAGCTCGTCGAGGAGGACCAGCCCCCGCCCGGACTCGTCGTGGGGCCCCGGCGTGCGGCGCTGGGGGACACGGTCGGGTGCGCGGTCGCGGACGGCCAGGAGGACGCGGTGGGGGCGGGGCCGGTCGACGGTGATCCGGATCTTCGGGCCGTCGCCGTGCAGGACGGCGTTGGTGACCAGCTCGCTCAGGAGGAGTACGGCGTCCTCGACGACGTGGTCACTGAGGCGCCACGTGCCGAGGACGACCCGCGCCAGCAGACGGGCCTCGCCGATCGTCTCGGGGGTCCGGGGGAGGGTGACGCTGTAGCCGGGGTGCCCGGTCGACCGGGGGCGGACGGCCGCCGCGAGGCGGATTCTGACGGCGGTCACGGCCGGCCCCCCGCGTCCGGCGTCTCGTCGGCGTGAGCCTCGTAGATCGCGAGGAGGCTGCGGCAGGAGACGGCGAGGTCCCACGTGGACGCGTCGTCGGCGGCGAGGAGGAGGCGGCTGCCGGTGAGGACGCGTTCGGCCGTCGCGCGCCACTCCCCGCTCATCCGGTCGAGGTGATGGTCGAGGTCGTCGGCGAGGAGCTGCACGTGGCCGAGGAGCAGCGCGGGCAGTACCTCGCGCTGCGCGGGCGGCAGCAGGTGCGCGCGTCCCCACAGGACCGCGCGGTACGACCGGCGGATCGTGTCGGTGTCGACCGGGTACGCCACGGTCTCCGCGCCGGTCGCGTCGGCCGGCTGATGGTCCGTCACGGTCTACCTCCCTCGTCGGGCCGCCCCATCTACGCAATCAGGCCGGGATGAGCGGATTCGACGCCGCCGCGATGCAAGAGCGATGCAATTCCCGTGCGGACGGTCCCCGTTGGGGTGGAGTAACCGGTTCTGCGGGCAGGAGGCGGAGGGGAGGCGCTACGGTCGCCGTACCTCCTTCCTGCCTCGGATGTCGCCCAGGAGCCGGTATGGCAGACAAGACCCCCAATCATGAGTTGCGCGCGGTTCGTGACGATGAACTCCACATGTCTCGCGGCGAGTTCGCGCGGACGATCGTGGATACCGGTCGTGCGATGGGTGAGGAGGTGGGGTGCACGGCGCGGCTGGTCGCGGCGTGGGAGGACGGCGACGTCGGGATGCCTCGGCCGGTGTACCGGCGCATCCTGCGGCGGGTGACCGGCCGTGAGATGGCGGAGCTGGGGTTCCGGCGCCCGCGCACTTCGCCGGTCTCGCCCCCAGGGCCGGGGCCGGCGGACGACGGAGAGGAGGCGGGGGTGGAGCGGCGGATGTTCATGGCGGACGGAGCGGGTGCAACTGCGGGCGCGGTGCTGTCGCTGGTCTCCGCAGGCGGACGGGAGCGGGGACCGGGGCGGATCGGCGCGGACTCCGTCGGCACGGTCAAGGAGGCGGTGGCCGTGATCTACGCCCACGACCACGATCACGGGTCGGCCGCGCTGCGCCGCCGGGCCACCGAGGCGCTGCACACCGCGTACGGGTGGCTCCAGGACGGCGCGATGACGGAGACGACGGAGCGCCGGCTGAGGTCCGCGGTGGGGTCGCTGTCGATCGCGACGGGGTGGCTGTCGTACGACTCCGGCCGTCCGGCGGACGCCCAGTCGCTGTACGGCGAGGCCCTCGCCGCCGCGAGGATCGCCGACGATCCCGAGCTGGAGGCGCACGCGTTCGGCTGCCTCGCGCTGCTGGCGCACGCGTCCGGCCGGCCGCGCGAGGCGGTCGCCGCCGCCCAGGGCGCGCAGACCGCCGCCCGCCGCGTCGGATCGCCCCGCCTCCTCTCCCTCATGCACATGCGGGAGGCCCGCGGGTGGGGGCTGATGGGCGACGCCACCGCGACGGACCGGGCGATCGTCCACGCCCACCACCTCTACGCCCAGGGCCCCGCCGACGCCGATCCGCCGTGGCTCTCGTTCTTCGCGCCGGGCGAGTTGGCCGGTCTGGAGGCGCTCGCGCGGGCCGACCTCGGGCAGCACGAGCGGGCCGCCGCCGGGGCGGAACAAGCGGTGCTCCTGCACGGCGACCGCTACGCCCGCAATCGCGCCCTGTACACGGCGGACGTCGCGATCCAACATGCGGTGAGGCACCGGCCCGACCCCGAGGCGGCAGCTGAGGCGGCAGGACGGGTCCTTGCATACCTCCCGGACGTCCGCTCCGACCGGCTCACCCGGTCCCTGCACGACGTCGCGGGCGCGCTCCAGCGGCACGCCCGCGTCCCGGAGGTCGCCGCCTGGATCGAGCAGTACCGGAGCACCACCGCCACCTGAGGAGGCACGGGCGTGACGAACACCCGCACCGACGTCGTGATCCGCACCTACGGCCCCGGCCAGATCACCCCGCTGATCGACACGTGCGCCGACGTGTGGGCGGACGCGCACCCGGAGATCGCCGACGCCCCCGGAGACGACCCCTACGGTCTGTCCGCCTCCGGCCTGCGCCGGCAGATCACCTCTCACGCCCGCGCCCATGTCGAGGGGTTCACGCTGGTCGCGGCCTACGCCCACGGCAGCATGATCGGGTTCGCCTACGGGTTCCCGTGCACCGCCGCGTACTGGTTCGGGCGGGACCTGCTGCCCGACGTCCCCGAGGCGGTGCGCGCCGGCCGGCTCCTGGGCATCTGCGAGATCGCCGTCACCGCCCAGTGGCAGGGGCTCGGCATCGGCACCCTGCTGCACACCGCGCTCCTCACGGCGGTCGCCCCCGCCTGGTCGTCGCTGCTGGTCCGCCCCGACAACGCCGACGGCCGCCGCCTGTACGAGCGCCTCGGGTACCGGTACGTCGGCCCCTACCGCAACGCGCCTTCCGAGCCGGCGTACGACCTCCTGCTCCTGGACGTCCACGGCACGGACGGGACCCCGCAGCACACGGCGTGAGCCCCCGTCACCCGCTCCGCACGAGGTAGTAGCCGGTGATCCGCTTCCGTCCCGCTTTCGTCGTGGAGGTCTCGTGGAAGTAGGAGGCGGGGATGTCGAACTCGTGGCCGGACCGTACGCCCCCGTCACCACGGACCCGGACGGTCCGGCCGCCCGGGTCGTGCGCGATCACCACGACCCTCTCGGGGTACACGGACGTCGGCCCGCCGCCGCATGTGGTGTACGTCTGGCGCGGCCTGATCTGGTGCACGGGTCCCTCGCTGCGGTCGGTGTCGTCTGGTGCTCCGACCGTAGCTGAACGCCGACCGCGAAGGACGCACGGCGTGAGCGCCACCGTGCGCCGTCCCCTCGGCACCGGCCCGCCAGCCGTCCCGCCCGCCCTCGTGTCCGATCCGGCGGCGCGGGAGCACCGCACCGCCGTCCCCTGCGGGCGCCCCGGCCCGCCGACTGACTGCCAGTACCCCACTGATGGCACTGCACTTACTGAGCATCAGGCAACGCGGTGAGTGCAGTGCCCTCAGCCGTCCGGCCAGTCCTTCGACGCAGGAAGCGCCGTCGTGGTGCGGTCGGGGCGGAGAGCGCGGCGAATGCGTCGTAGAGCGCCGAGAAAGCCCTGTCTGTCCGGTCGGTGTCCGTGTGGGCGGAGATCGCGTTGAACGCCTCCTGCGCGGCCTCCGCGAGGTCGGGGTGGCGGAGCAGCGGGGGGAGGGCCGCCCCGAGGCGGGCGAGCGGGGCGGACAGCCGTACTGCGGACACCGCGCTCTCGCGGTTCCAGCGGTCGATCACATTGGAGGCCGCGCCGTACGCAGCCAGGAGACCCGCAGCCCCCTTCCGTCCGGCGCCCACAGCACCGAGGCCGACGTAGGCCGACCCGCCCTGGGCGAGCGCATGCAGGGCGACGACCGACCGCGCCCGCCAGCCGCCCCACAGGTGATCGTGAGCGTTTCCCTCGACCCGGACCGCCAGCGCCGCCGCGACGAATTCGTCCAGCGCCGTCTCCAGCGCCGCCCGGTCGTCCGCGACGGCCTTGCGCTCCTCCTCGCGGCGCCGTCGCCGGTCGTTCTCCCACGACGTGAGAAACATGATCGCTGTGGTGCCGACGGAACCGAGGCCGACGCTGAGGAGTGCACTGTCCATGTGCGTCGGGATGCCGGTGGAGACCCTCGCGGTTCCCGCCCGCAGGTCACACGTACGAGTGATCCGGCCGTCGCACAGCACTGAGGGCACTGCGGGTACTGATGTGCAGTACCCGCAGTGCCCTCTGGTGGCGCGGGATCAGGCCGCGAGCCCCTGTCGCAGCCGGGACGGTCCTACTCTCCGCAGTAGCACCCCACGCACACCAGGCAGCAACGGCACGAGGGGCACTGCTCGCTCCTCAGGTCGCCGCACACCTGGAACACGTCGTCCGCCAGCGCCGGGCAGTAGCACTCGCAGCACGATCCGCACCGGCCGTGCACCCGGTCCTCGCGGCGGCCGTCGATCACGGTGGTCCCGCAGGTGCCGCAGTCCCGGCACCTCACCGGCACCACCACGTCCGGCACCGGCAGCGCGCTCATCTCCTCCGCCCACGCCCGCAGCTTCTCCAGGTCGGCGGCGGTGACTCCGGCGGCAGGGTCGACGGCGTACGCGAGCAGCGGTCCGACCGTCGACAGGCAGGTGCGGCGGACCGCCTCCTGGTGGTGGTCCCCACCGCGCACCCACGCCACCGGACGGTCATGGGTGCGGGCCCACGAGATGACCTCCTCGGCCCGCCAGCGCAGGTCGCCCCGCGCCTCGGGAGACAGGCCCGGATCGTCCACGCGCATGTAGTGGGTGCGCCCGGTGTGCCGCAGCGGCACCAGGGGCGGCACCGTCTCCCAGCCGAGCGCGGGCAGCAGCGGCTCCAGCTCGGCGGCGGTGTAGGTGGAGACCAGCACGAGGTCCGCCGGGAGGTCCGCGAGCGCGCGGCCGGCGTCCGGGCTGAGGGCGAGCCTCAGACCGCGCTGCGGGGGGTAGACCATAGCGGCCCACTCCCGCCAGGCGGCCGACTCGACCTCGTGCACGTCGTACCCGGGGAGCAGCGGGCCTCCGTACGGGGCGAGCGCGCCATCGATCTCGACCGCGACGAAAGGACGCATCGTGTCGGCCGGCGGTCCGTCCCCACGTCGGTCGGCCTCCCCGAGGACGGCCGACCGACGCGGCGTCACAGGACCACCCCCGCGAGGACGTCGTCGTCCTGGTCGTCGTCCTCGATGCGGTCGGGGAAATTCGGGTGCCTGATCCCCTCGTAGAGGACCAGGACGCGGGTCTCCTCGGGGAGACCGCTCGACAACGTCCGCTCTCCGCCGGCGAGTTCGGCGCGCTGCCGCACTTCGCCCCAGGGCAGATCCGGCAGGGTGACGCTGATCTCGTAGCCGTCGCCGCAGGCATCGCACTCGTAGGTGTCGGCCCAGACCGCCATGTCGAACATCGATCCGGGGTGACGGTCCGCGTGGATCATCCGGCCGGGGCACCCGCCGTCGCACCGCTCACCGTGCTGGCAGGAGAGCCCGGAGCAGCGGCACGGACGGCTGGTGTCGGGCTGCGGGCGCCACACCGCCTCGGCGTGCGCCCGCAGTGCGGGACCCGCGTCCTCGGGGAGCGCACGCACGCCCAGTTCCTCGGCGGTGATCCCCTCGGCGGCCTCCGCCGCCGTCGGCGCGAGGACGTACGCCACGGCGGCGGCCGTCACCCCGGACGGGGAGTCGGGGGTCGCCGCGGATTCCGCGCGGACCCGCCGCAGCGCCTCCTGGTAGCCGATCCCGGCGGACCGCTTGAGGTCCCACGCTCGCTGATGCTCAGTGCTGCGTTTCGGCACGACGTCTCCGTTTCCCGTGCCCGGACCGGTGCTCACGCCACCGTCCGGGCGTCTCGGACGGATCGTCAGATGGGTGTCGTACGGCCGGCATCCCGCAGGACCTGCGTACCGCGTAGGTGCCGCGCGGCGTGAGCGCGCGGACGGCGGCAAGGGCGTGGCCGCGCCCAAGTCTGGAGTGGATCACGGTAGCGAACCCCCCGAGGCGCCGTACGGCGTTCTGCGGGCCGTTCGCAACCTCCGTGCAGGGTTTCATCAAGAGATCCAAGATCGACCGCCCTGCGCGCACTCAGGGGCGTGCAGGGGCGATTCCTGGTCTACATGTATGCCATGTCCTTGAATAGCGAATAGTGAAGCAATGCGCCGACAGTTACGCGGGCTGTCGGCCCGAACCTGTTCTTCTCGATCACCAGATCCACTTCACCGGCTCGCCGCGATTCCTTGTCGTCGGCGTCTGGCCGTTCGACCTTGATCAGGACCGATGCGTCGTTCTTGATCGCCCGCGACTCGCGCATGAGGCCGTCGTCGTTGAGCTGCGACAGGGCGATGACGTGGCAGTCGAGTTGGACGGACAGGTTCTTCAGGCCACGGGAGACCGCCGCCACGGCCTGTTCACGGGTCATGTTGCGGGACTGCTCGGTCTCGATGAGCTGGAGGTAGTCGACGACGAGGAGTCCGAGGCCGCCGTTGCGGGCGGCGGCTCGCGCGGCTGACGCGATGTCGCCCAGCGATGCACCGTCGGGCCGGTACACCAGCAGCGGAAGTGTCCGGAACAGGTCCGGGCCGAGGCGCTTGACGGTCTCCCACCCCTCCGGGGTGAGGCCGCCCTCGTGCGTCAGGTGGTGCAGAGCGATCTTCCCCTCAGCGGCGACGATCTTCTGCATGAGCTCCGTGCTGCTCATCTCCAGCGAGGAGAACATCGTCCGAGCGCCCGCCTTCGCGGCGGCGACGGCGACGTTGAGTGCGAACGTGGACTTGCCCACGCCGGACTGTGCCGCCACGACGGTGACGTTCCCCGGGTGCATCCCCGACGTGATCGTGTCGAGGTCGGCGAACCCGTAGGTCAGCCCCACCTTGGTGCCGTTCTGCACAGCCTCCAGGTCCTCGACGAAGCCGAGGTAGAGGTCGCCGACCGCCGGCGGCGCCTCGCTCAGGCCCGGAGTGCCCGCGACGATCTCGGTGAGCTGCCGTTCGACCAGGTCGCGGACCTTGGTCTCGTCGCCCTCCTCGCTGTAGGCGTATTCGAGGATGCGCTGTGCCGCGCTGATGACCTCGCGCCGGTACGCCTTGGCCCGGACGATCTCGGCGTAGTGCGAGCCGTTGGCGGCGCTGGGTACGGCTGCTGCGCAGGTGTGCAGGTACGAAGGGCCGCCGATCCGGGCGAGTTCACCGCGCTTGGCGAGTTCGTCGGCGACGGTGATCGGGTCCACGGGTTCGCCCGCCGTGCGCAGGGCGCAGATGGCGCGGTGGATCGTCCCGTGCACCGGCCGGTAGTACTCCTCCGCGACGATGCCGGTGTCGAGGGTCTCGTCGAAGAAACGCTGGCTGCTGCCGGGGCTCCCGGAGAGCAGCAGCGCCCCGATGGCGGCCTGTTCGGCGTAGAGGTCGTGGGGCGGAACGCGTTCGAACGCGGCGGCCCGCTCGTCGTTGCCGGGGGCGCCGTCCTGCTGAGTGGGGATGCTGGTGGACACTGGAGGTCTCCTGGTCGGTGTAGCGGTCAGGGGAATCGCGGGCCGCTCCCATGCCGGGGAGCGGCCCGCACTGGTCTGATCAGTTAGGCACGGCCATGGCGCAGTCGACGCAGCCCCGGCGGTACCGGCGGGGGTGGTCCGGGCACAGCTCATGAGCAGAACCCTGTCCTTGGCGGATCAAGGAGTAGACCCGCAGATCATCGATCCAACGAGAGAGGCATTTGGTCCAGGACTTCGCGCCGCCTGTGTTCTTGAAGATTTCTGACTCCAGGAGCTTTCGCCGAGGCACATCCATCTCAACGAGGCTTGGCCATCCCTGCGCCTGCATCACCCTCAGCAGCCGAGGTGCGCACCGCCTGGCTGTTGCGGCGCCCGCCTGCCAGCGGTCCATCTGCTGGAGGAACACCTCTGCTGCCGCAATCTCGGCGGCGGGAAATTCAGCTTCCCGGCGCTGCTGCTGATGTCGTTGGGACGGAAGCGACCCCGAGGTGCCTGTGGGGGTGGAGGGGGAGGAGGAATCCTCCTCCTCCGGGGGGTGTGGGGGGGACGCCATTCCGCTTCCCGGAACCAGGGAAGCGTTCTGACCTGCGGTTTTACCAGCTTCCCCGAACGACGCGTCCGGCGTTCCGGGAAGCGTTGCGACCTGCGGTTTTACCGTGCCGTGATTTTCGGTTCCGGAGGTCTCGTGAGCAGCCGGATTCCAGTCAGGGTTCCAGGCGGGGTTGTCGTACATCGTGTAGACGACCGGTCCCTTGCGACCGGGAATCTCCGGGTGCGGGAGCTGCTCGCGGCGCATGTAGCCCGCCGTCACCAGCCGGGCGAACGACTCGTAGACGGCGTTCTTGCCGACCAGCTCGTTCGCGTTCTTCGCCGACCGGATACCGCGCTCCTGGAGCTGGCGCCACACCTCCATCGGAGTGGACTTGATGGCGGACGCCAGGTTGAACATCACCTGGAGCAGCACCACGTAGTCGAGGCTGTGCACCAGGTCGCTCCCGACCCCCATGTTCCGAGGGACGGAGACACCGCTGGCGGGAGCCTGAGACTGCTGGATCGGAGCGTTCTGGGTCTGGTGGATACCGGAGGCCAGGCCCTTGCCCTGAGGGCTGCTCATCGGGTCACCTCCCCGACGGAGTACCCGGCCACGCAGGGGACGGTGAGCTTGGACGCGAAGGGTTCCGAATAGGGCCGGACGCGGGACGGAGCGGTGAGATTCACGCTCGCCAGCGTGCAGTGGATCGCCTGTGGATAAATTTCGGCTCCGCCACCGGTCGTGGCGTGAGGAGCGAGGGACGTCGCGGAGGCGAGCCCGGAGGGGTGGTACATGGGGTGCGATCTCTCCCAATCGGGGTAGAGAGCCGCACGTCGAGGTCCGGATCAGTGGCCGGGCGAGTCCAAGAGGGTGCTGCGTAGACCCACGATTCCCGGCTACTCTGGTTTCTGGTTACCGGGCTTTAGAGCTCTGGAGCCCGGCGTACCGCCGACGTACGACCCAGTCTTGTTGGCTTGTGGGGCCGGGGGCTGAGTCACAGCAGTTGAGTTCGAGGGCCGTCCTGTTGGCGCAGGGCGGCCCTCGGCGTTACGGGGCGCGCGCGTTCATGGTGATCATTGCGGTGTCCTTCCGCCGGTTTGGAAAACCGGCGTTGAGCTGGCAAAAGTCGCGTTTGACGATCCTGCCCGACCCTGGCGGTGCGGTGTACCCGGTTTCTGCCGCAGGTACTTCGACACCCGCGTGCAGGGATGGGACTTGCCGTCCCGTTCCGCCTGGCGGTCGGAAGGAGTTGCGGGCCATCCTCCTCTTTCCTCGTGCCGGTGTGGGTCAGTGGGACGAGGTGGGAGTGTCGGTGTACCACACCGGGTGCCGCGCCTCGGGGTGAGCTTGGTGGCTGGCGGGGCGTTGGGCAGCCCAGCCGGAGACTACGTCCGGGTCGTCGGCCGTTCGGACGTGGGTGAACCCCTCGCTGCGGTAGTACGCCTGCAATCGGCTGTTGGTGGTCCAGGCGTCGAGGCGGAGCCAGCGTGCTCCCTGCCGGGCCGCCTGGACGCTGGCCCAGTCGAGGAGGATGCCGCCCAGGCCGCGACCGCTGGCGGCGCGATCCACAGCCAGTTTGTGTACGTACAGCGCCGGTTCGGCGATCTCGGCGGGAGTCCACAGGCGCGGGTCGGCGTCGCGGTCGAGCGTGAGAGTGGCGGCGGCGTCCGAGAAGGGCGTCTCGCGGATCATGTAGACCTCGCGGCGACGGATCGACGCGAGGATGTGCTCCGGCGGGAATGGCCGAGCCCACTGGTCGGTCCCTCGCTGCCGCAGCCAAGTCGCCGCATCCGTGCGGAACTTGATCAGTCGCGGCAGGTCCGCTTCTTCGGCAGGGACGATGATCACGGGGCGCCCCACGGGATACGGGGGAGGTTGGCCTCGACGTCGCGGTGGGTCTCGAAAACGATCACGTGGCGGTCGCCGGGGATCACGTTGACCGTGATCTGTACCGGGCCGATCGCGTCGAACGCCGTCGAGAGGTGCTCTGCCACCGGGACGCCGGGCCCGAGGCCGAGTCGCTGGATCTCGTCCGGTGTTGGCATCCGCAGGTAGAACTCATGGAATCCGTAGACGAGTTCGTGGCCGAGTTCGCCCAGGACCGCGTCCGTCCCCCGGGTTACGTCGCCCGGGTGCATCCAGTCGGTGCCCTGGACCAGGGAGAGCCTGGTGTAGGAGTCGTTGAGGTTGTACGCCTCGCCGTCGAGCCTGCGAATGCGTCGGCGGGCGGCGACCAGCTCGCCGGGGGCGAGTCCCAGATGCTCGCGGATAACCGCGGTCGGCTCGACGATGACGACCTCGATGTCCTGGGACGGCGTCCGGCCGTCCTCCTCCTGGATCAAGTTGGTGAAGATGTCGACCTCGGGCGGCTTCTGCCGGAATTCGGCCTGAGGTCGGTAGACGAGGCGCCGGCGCTTGATGACGAAGTATCCCTTCGGCCGTCTGGCCTCGATGATCCCCTCGTTCACGATGACGGCGAGTCCCTGACGGACCGTCTGACGGGACCGGACGCCGTACAGCTCGCCGTATTTCTCCAGGAGTTCAGCCTCGGTGGGGATCTGCGCCCCGGGCGGGAACGTGCCGTCGGCGATCTGACGGCGCAGATCGTCGGCGATCTGCTGGTAGACGGGCGTGGGCTTCATGCCGACATATGTACCGCCCTGATCCATCCATTGTCCAGTCAATCCAACTCGCTTGGTCGATGCGCTTGACGTGCGTCGCGTCGAGTGTCACAGTGATCACGCAACACATTGTCTAGTCAATGCGAAGCGGCTGAACAGTGCGCATTGCATGGAACATGTGCTGCCTACGTCGCACGGTGTGCGACCTGGAACCACCGTCGGAGTGGCGGCAGGCCAGCGGCAGGAGCAGCAGTTCTTTCTCAACTCCACAGAGGCAGATCCGGGACGCACGAGCCGAACCACCCGCCCATCGAGGCGAGGCAGGCGGCTCCTCTGGTCAACCCGGCCCCGTCCGCAGGGAGATGCGGACCGCCAGCCCGCAGGCGAGATGCGGGCCTAGGCATCTGCGACAAGCCAGCCCTGCCGCGCGGAGAGAGATTCCCGGAGCACCTTGGCCCAGGCCGTCCTCACGGGCGGACAAGAGCCCCGTACGCGCGGTGAGACAAGGAGCAGAGATCGCGGGCCCCGGAGGCATTGACCGGTTCGAATCCGGTCCGGGGCGCCACCTCCGGCCAGCCGGCCGAGAAACCGTCCACTCCGATGAGGAGGACCACCATGTCGATCCTGGGGACCATCGAGGTCCTGATGCCGGTCGCCGCCGTGATAGCGGCGGTACTTCTCCGGCGCATCGCCACCACCGACACCAACTCCGGCGCCGTGCCGGCCGGGCACAACCAGCCCGAGTGCGCGCAGTGCGGAGCCACCGAGATCAACTGGGTCGCCGCCGTATGCGTCCCCCGCTGGGCCAGGGTGCAGGGCCGCCTGCTCTGCCCTGCCTGCCTGCGCGGATTCCCGGAGTGGATGCACAGCCGCATCTGAAGCACCAACTCCCGCACGAACCACCGCAGTCCACGCCACCCCGGCAGGGGAGGCGCGGGCCGCGGCTGCTCGTACGGCAGCCGCCTCCCCTCGACCAGGGGAGGGCAGACGACAGCCCCGGGGATCGGACCCCCAGGGCTGTCCAGGACCTACGCGGAGGACCTGTGGAACCCAGCATGGCACGCCCTGCCATCCGGCCGCTGGTGTCGGCCGACGACGACCCCCTGTTCAGCGCGGACGCCGCGCACTGGCCCGGGATCGCGGAGCGCCGCGCCCAGCTCACGGTCGACGACGTCACACGGATCGCCGACGGGACCATGTGGGCGGTGCAGCGATGAGCGCGGCTGAGCCCGTGGCGGTCGCGGAGTTGCGGAGGACCGTCGACGGGCAGATCGGCCCGCGCCGTCCCGGCGCGCTCTACCAGGACTGCACCGGAGCCCGGTACGAGGTCCTCGCCCTGGTCACCCGGCCGACCGAGGCCGCGCTGCTCCTGGGCCGCGACGACGCCCGATGGGCGCTGATCGTCCGCGACATCCGGCACCCCGACAGTCAGCCGGCCGCCATTGGGTCGGCCTGGACGGACGCCGATCACCTCCTGCGCGAGGGATCGACGGCCTACACCACCGCCGCCTGACGATCCGCCACAGTCCCTCTCCCGCCCCTCTCGGCGGC
>NZ_LIRL01001019.1 GCF_001419795.1 Streptomyces niveiscabiei | reverse complement strand
CAAGGCGTACGGCCTCGCCGGCCTGCGCGTCGGCTACCTGCTCGCGGAGCCCGGCCTGATCTCCCGCGTCCAGCGCATGGTCATGCCGCTGAGCGTCAGTGACGTCGCCCAGGCCGCTGCCGTCGCCTCCCTCGCGGCGCAGAAGGACCTCCTCGCCCGCGTCCAGGACACGGCCGCCGAACGGGACCGCGTCCGCGCCGCGCTGCTCGCCCTGGGTTTCGACGTGCCGCCCTCGGAGGCGAACTTCCTCTGGCTGCCCCTCGGCGACCGCGCCGAGGAGTTCGCCGCAGCGTGCGCGTCGGCGGGAGTCGCCGTACGGCCCTACCCGGGCGACGGCGTGCGTGTCACCGTCGGGACCGTGGCGGACGACGACGCGTTCCTCGCGGTGGCCGGGACGAACCGCCCGTGAGGACCTACGTCGTGACCAGCGTGTCGTCGGACTCCCACATGTGGAACCTCGTCTTCCTCCAGCTGCTGCTGGAGGAGAACGGCGGACAGGTCGTCAACCTCGGCGCGTGCACCCCCGACGGCCTCGTCCTGTCCGCGTGCGCCAGAGTCCGCCCGGACGCCCTGGTCGTCAGCACGGTCAACGGACACGGCCACCTCGACGGACTGCGGCTGATCAAGAAGATCCGCCGGCACCCGGACCTCGCCGGAATGAAGGTCGTCATCGGCGGAAAGCTGGGCGTCCACGGGTCCCGGCACGCGGGATCGCGGGCGGAACTGGTCGCGAACGGCTTCGACGCGGTGTTCGAGGCGGACACCGACCTCGACCGGTTCCTCGACTGCGTCGGACTCGTCCCGGCGCCGCCGCAGCGCATCGCCTCCACCGAGACCCGGAGCACCTGATGGCACCCCCCACCGGACCCGGACGCTTCACCCGGTTCGTCCGGCGGGCGGCGGACGAAGGGAGACTGGTCGTCCAGCCGCGCATGGGATTCGGCACGGCCGGCCGGATGCGCGCGGGACTCGACGCGGTCAGGAGAGTCGACGCGGCCACGGTCGGCACCATCACCGTCGACAGCTACACCCGGGTCAACGACCACGCCTCGGCCCGCCGCGCCCTGGCGAAGGGCGCGGACCTCAACGGGTTCCCGCTGGTGGCCCACGGCCCGGTGGTGACCCGCGAGCTGCTCGCCGGGATCGCCGGGGACGACTTCCCGGTGCAGGTGCGGCACGGCTCGGCGCTGCCCGGCGACCTGTTCGCGGGCCTGGTGGCGGCCGGGATCGACGCCACCGAGGGCGGCCCCGTCTCCTACTGCCTGCCCTACAGCCGCGTCCCGCTGGCCCGCGCCGTCGCCGCCTGGGCGGAGTGCTGCGCGATGCTCGCGGAGGCCGGCGAACCCGTGCACCTGGAGAGCTTCGGCGGCTGCATGCTGGGCCAGTTGTGCCCGCCGAGCCTGCTGATCTCCCTGAGCATCCTGGAGGGCCTGTTCTTCCGCGAACACGGACTGCGGGACATCTCCGTCAGCTACGCCCAGCAGACCAGCGAGCAGCAGGACACCGAGGCGATCCACGCCCTGCGCGCCCTGGCGGAGGAATGGCTCGGCGACACCGACTGGCACGCCGTCCTGTACACGTACATGGGCGTCTATCCCCGCAGCAGGCACGGGGCGTACGGGCTCCTGGAGGCCAGCGCGAGACTCGCCGCCCGGACCGGGACCGAGCGGCTGATCGTCAAGACCGCCGTGGAGGCCAGCAGAATCCCGTCGATCACGGAGAACGTCGAGGCCCTGGAACGCGCCGCGCGGGCGGCCGGGCGGGAGGCGGTGGCCGGACCGGCCGCAGTCCCCGACTCGGGGATCTACGAGGAGGCCCGGGCGATCATCACGCACACCCTGACCCTGGGCGGCGACGTCGGGTCGGCGCTCGTGCGCGCGTTCGCCCTCGGACACCTCGACATCCCGTTCTGCCTGCACCAGGACAACGCGAACCGCTGCCGGGCCCGGATCGACGACCGCGGCCGGCTGACCTGGGCCGACCCCGCAGGGGTGCCGGTACCCCGGGCCCCAGCCATGGCCGGGAACCGGCAGCGGCTCACCGCCCGGGGCCTGCTCGACATGCTCAGCTACAACGAACGGCGCTACGACCACCCGACCAGGACCGGCCACCCCCGATGACAGGCCGTACGAGGAGGAAGATCACGAACTAGGGTTGGAGGGGTTCAGGCTCCTCCTACCGGGACCAGTGAAGATGAATGAAGACCAGAACCAGCATGTGCGATTCGCGGTCCTGGGATCGGTCAAAGTCTGGCGAGGAGAGGCCGAGTTACCCCTCGGCCCCCCGAAACAGCGCGCCTTATTGGCGTTACTCCTCCTGCACGCCGGACAGACCGTCGGCCTGAGCCGGATCGTCGACGTCCTGTGGCACAGCGACCCGCCGAACAGCGCCGTGAACGTCGTCCACCGCCACATCGGCTCCTTGCGGAAACTGCTGGAACCCGGCCTCCCGCCCCGCGCCCCGGGCGGCCTGCTGGTCCGGCACGCCAGGGGCTACGGCATCAACGCCGACGCCACCAGCCTCGACCTGCTGCGCTTCCGCGACCTCGTCACCCGCGCCCGCGACGCCGCCGACGGCGGCGAGGTGAGCGGCGCCGCCGAGCTGTACACCCAGGCCCTCTCCCTGTGGCGCGGAGAAGCCGCGCAGGGCCGCCAGGTGTTCGCTGTCGACGGCGGAGAACAGGGGGTGCACCCGGATGTCCGGCGGGACGCCCTGCGCGGCTTCTCCGCG
>NZ_LIRL01001018.1 GCF_001419795.1 Streptomyces niveiscabiei | reverse complement strand
GACAGGCGCAGGGCGGGGGGCCGGCCGAGGGGTTCGCGTGGGCGCAGGGCGAGAAGTCGGTGTGGGTGCGGAGGGTGAAGGTCAGGGCGGTGAGGAGGGTCACGGGGTGGGGGTCCTTCTGTCGCTTGTGGACAAAAGTAATGCCGGCGCAGCTCCCCAGCTGCGCCGGCATTGTTGCCGTCCGCCGCACCCCCGTCCCCACGGGGTTTCATGGGTGGGATGTCCCCGCCCGGACCGCTCTTCCGGGCCTGGGGTCGCCGCTCAGCGCCCCAGCATCACGCCCACGGACGACGCCTGTGTGGCCACTGTCTCCCAGCCGCCGAAGACGACGAAGAGCAGGACCGCGAGAGGGAGGACCATCAGGGTCGCCGTCAGAGGGTGACGACGGCCGGGCTCGGGCTGGTCGCGGTAGGTGTTCCGCGGGGCCGTGTAGGCCATGGCTCCTCCTTCCCGAGTTCAGGTTGTCGTTGGCAGCGGCGGGTGTCTGACCTCGGGGGACGAGTGCTGCACCCGCCGCTTGACCTCTAACTTAGGCGGGTGGCGCCGCGCGGGCGTCATGCCTTCGTACCGATCGGTGGGCCTCCCGGAGGATGAGCCTCGACCTGCGGCGTACTCCCCTGGGTGGAGACGGGAACCTACGACTCAGGGTCTTCCCGGAAGGGGTGTCCGCTCCGGGCGGTTTTTTCCGATTCCGCTTCCCGGGGGACCGGCTGCTCGACGAGGGCCAGGACCCGGTTCGCCATGAAGCGGGCCGTACGGATCACCGTCCCGGAGCGCGTGACTTCGCTCACTTCCACCACCCCCCTGCGGACCGCCGTCTCCACCCTGCGGCCCGCCCTGCTGGCCACCACCTCGTATGTCCGCGTCGTGTCCCCCGCGTCCACGACTATCTCCACTCGGTCACCCTTCACAGTGCCAATCCCCCTTCTGTGACGGCCGGTTGAGATCAGGACACGGCCGAAAACCGTTGCGGCGCCGCCTTCCTGACCACCTCTCAAGTCTCCCACCCGGCACTGACAATCGATCGGGCCGAGAGGGCGCGGCTCCTGCACACCGGCGGGCGGGGAAACGTAAGCTGTGGCACGTCACACGGACCGGCAGCGGGGATGAACATGGCGATGATGCGCCTGAGGCGCGAGGACCCGCGCGTCGTCGGCTCGTTCAGGCTTCACAGACGGCTCGGCGCGGGCGGGATGGGCGTCGTCTATCTGGGTTCCGACAAGAAGGGGCAGCGCGTCGCGCTCAAGGTCATCCGGCCCGATCTGGCGGAGGACCAGGAGTTCCTCTCGCGGTTCGCGCGCGAGGTGTCCGCCGTGCGCAGGATCCGGGGCGGGTGCACGGCCCGGCTCGTCGCCGCCGATCTCGAGGCCGAGCGGCCCTGGTTCGCCACGCAGTACGTTCCCGGGCCTTCCC
The DNA here is from genome assembly GCF_001419795.1 of Streptomyces niveiscabiei. Classification (GTDB taxonomy): domain Bacteria; phylum Actinomycetota; class Actinomycetes; order Streptomycetales; family Streptomycetaceae; genus Streptomyces; species Streptomyces niveiscabiei. Next base: position 553 of record NZ_LIRL01001018.1, on the reverse strand, counting down.
TGCACGACAAGGTCGGCGACGAAGGGCGCATAGGGGCCGCCGAGCTCGCTTCCATCGGGGCCGCGCTGTCCGAGGGGCTCGTCGCCGTCCACGAAGCCGGGGTCGTCCACCGGGATCTGAAGCCGTCCAACATCCTGCTGTCGCCCAAGGGGCCCCGGATCATCGACTTCGGGATCGCCTGGGCGACGGGTGCGTCCACGCTCACGCATGTCGGGACCGCCGTGGGGTCGCCGGGGTTCCTCGCGCCCGAGCAGGTTCGGGGGGCCGCGGTCACGCCGGCCACGGATGTGTTCTCGCTGGGGGCGACTCTGGCGTACGCGTCCACCGCCGACTCGCCCTTCGGGCACGGGAGTTCGGAGGTGATGCTCTATCGGGTCGTGCATGAGGAGCCTCAGCTTCAGGGGGTGCCCGATGCGCTTGCTCCGCTGGTTCGGGCCTGTCTTGCCAAGGATCCTGAGGAACGGCCCAGCACGCTGGAGTTGTCTCTGCGGTTGAAGGAGATCGCCGCTCGGGAGGCTCAGGGGGCGGTTGTCGAGGGGCGGGTTGCTGGGCC
>NZ_LIRL01001017.1 GCF_001419795.1 Streptomyces niveiscabiei | reverse complement strand
GCTGGCCGCCCGCCGGGAGGGGGCGGCCCTCCCGGCGGGCGGCCAGCTGGGCCAGCGAGAAGCGGCCGTCCTCCAGGGCCTGGGTGACGCCCCGGACGTCGTCAGGGCGCGTCGCCCGCGCCATCGCCGACTTCGCCGTGTCGTACGCGTCGAGCGCGCGCTCATAGTCGGCCCGCATCGCGTCGTCCGCCCCTTTTTCCGCCGGGTGGAAGTCGAGGCGGTCGAGTTCCTCGCCGAAGGCCGTGATGTCCTCGTCCACGACGACGCGCAGCCGGTCCAGGGCGGCGCGCTGTTCCTCCGCCTTGCGGCGCCTGGTGCGGCGTACCAGGACGTACGCGCCCGCGCCGGCCGCCGCGAGGACTCCGCCCGCCGTGACCAGCGCGGTCGTCGAGACGCCGGTGCCGTCCGGGGAACCCCAGGTCGCGGGGGCCCTGCCGGTCATGTTCGTGAGGGCGCGGGTCGTGAAGTCGGTGAGCTGGGTGCCGGTCTCGGTCGTCGCGCGCACGCTCTGTACGAGGTTGGCGACCGCCGGTCCCGGCAGGACCCGGGCGTCTGCTCTGGCGTCGAACCTCGTGCCCAGGCGGATCGCGTACAAACCCGTGATCCCGGTGGCCGTACGGAGGTTCTGGAACAGGGACGCGGTCGGATAACCGGCCGGCAGCACCGCGACGAACAGGGGCTTGCCCGCGTCCTCGATCCGGTCCGCCAGAGCCCGTTCGTCCTGCTCGGAGAGCTGGCCGCGGGCCGCCGGGTCCACATACACCGGGCTCTGCCGCAGCGCCGTCGCGATCGTCGTCAGGCTCGTGGCCGTCGTCGCCGTACGGGCGGGCGGGGCGGTCGCCGGCAGGATGATCAGCACCGCCAGGGCCAGCCCGAGCAGGATGGCGCCTTTGACCTTCATAGGACCGACGCTACGGCGTGTCGCCCGGGGCGGCACGTCGGTGCGCCTGCGGGCCCCCGGCACGCGGAATGTGGTGTCCGTGGTCCGAGGGGTCCGGCGGTACGGCAGGGGTGTCGCCGTCGGCCGGGAGGTGTACGGAGTTACTCCGCCGGGGCGACGGCCGCGCGGAGGAGGCCGTAGGTGTAGGCGTCCTCCAGGGCCTGCCAGGAGGCGGCGATGACGTTTTCCGCGACGCCTACCGTCTGCCATTCGCCGGAGCCGTCCGTGGTGGAGATGAGGACGCGGGTCGTGGACTGGGTGCCGTGGACGCCTTCCAGGATGCGGACCTTGTAGTCGACGAGGTCCAGCTTGGCGAGCTGGGGGTAGATCTTCTCCAGGGCCACGCGCAGGGCCCGGTCCAGGGCGTTGACCGGGCCGTTGCCCTCCGCCGTGGCGACGATGCGCTCGCCCTTGGCCCAGAGTTTGACCGTGGCCTCGTTCGCGTGGGTGCCGTCGGGGCGGTCCTCGACGATCGCCCGCCAGGACTCGACCTCGAAGTAGCGCAGGGGGCTGCCCTTGACCTCGGCGCGCAGGAGGAGTTCGAAGCTGGCGTCGGCCGCTTCGTACGTGTAGCCCGCCAGCTCGCGTTCCTTGACGCGGGCCACCACCCGGCCGACCAGTTCGCGGTCGCCGCCGAGGTCGATGCCGAGTTCCTTGCCCTTCAGCTCCACGGAGGCGCGGCCCGCCATGTCCGAGACCAGCATGCGCATGCTGTTGCC
>NZ_LIRL01001016.1 GCF_001419795.1 Streptomyces niveiscabiei | reverse complement strand
CACTCGACGATCGCGCCGTAGGCGTAGTGGTTGAAGGAGTTCATGGAGACGGGGCCGAAGCCGTCGGTGCGGGAGTAGGAGTTCCAGCGCTCCCAGACGGTGGTGGCGCCGCCGCGCACCGAGAACAGCCAGGAGGGCAGGGCGTCCTGGTGGAGGAGGGCGTAGGCGAGGTCGGAGCGGCCTTCGTCGGAGAGGACGGGGGCGAGGACGTTGACGCCGAGGAAGCCTACGGAGAGGGTGTTCTCGGCGTAGCGGACGCGGGCGCTGTCGGGGTGGGCGGCCTTGTACGCGGCGTCGTTGCGGATGTTGTCCGCCAAGTGGCCGACGAGGGCGCGGCGTTGGGCCTCGGTCTCGTAGAAGCCGAGTTTCAGGACCCACAGCAGGGCGGTCTGGGTGTTGTCCTCGGTCTTCTGGTCGGGGTCGGCGCCGGGTTCGATGGGGGACGCGGGGCCGAGGCTGGATCTGACGGTGACCGAACTGCCCTCGCCCGCGAGGTACTTGGTGATGAACGCCTGCCGGATGCGGGCGAACAGGTCGGCGTAGGCGCGGCCTTCGGCGGGGCGGCCGATCGCGGGGGCCATCTGGGCCATGAGGCGGGCGACGTAGCCGTAGTAGACGTCGCTCATGAGCTGGGCGCTGGTCTTCTGGGGGGCGAGCCAGTCGCCGGTGAGGGAGCCTTGTCCGGCGTAGGTGTCGCCGGTCTGCCGGCGGATCCAGTCCAGGTAGGCCACCATGGCGGGCCAGTTGTCGCGGACGATGGTGTCGTCGCCGGTCATCTGCCAGACCGTCCAGGGCAGGACGACCCCGCAGTCGGCCCAGCCGCTGCCGCCGCCGGGGAAGTTGTAGCGTCCGCCGGGTGCGACGCCGGTGAACTGGCGTCCGCCCTCGCCGTAGAGGGCGGCGGAGTCGACGACGGTGTCCTGGAAGTGGGTGAGGAAGGCGCCCGCGTCGGCGTTGTAGAGCCCGGTGGTGGCGAAGACCTGGGTGTCGCCGGTCCAGCCGAGGCGTTCGTCGCGCTGGGGGCAGTCGGTGGGGACCCAGAGGTAGTTGCCGCGCTGTCCCCAGCGGACGTTGCTGATCAGCTGGTTGGTGTCGGCGTCGTCGGTGGTGACGGTGCCGGTCTCGCGGATCGCGGAGGTGGCGACCTTCCCGGTGAGCCCGGTGAGGGTGACCGTGTCGGAGGCGGTGACGGACACGTACCGGAAGCCGTAGAAGGTCAGCGAGTCCTGGTGGGCCTCCCCGCCGCGGTCGCCCTTGAGGACGTACGTGCTGGTGGCTTTCGCGCTGCGGAGGTTGGCACGGTAGACGGAGCCCTCGGGGCCGTCGGCGCCCGCGCTGTCGTCGTTGAGCATCTCCGCGAACCGGAACTCGACGCGGGCGCCCGCCGGTCCGCGCAGGCGGTAGCGGGCGACGCCGACCATGTTCTGGCCGAGGTCGTACACGGCCGTGTCGCCGGGGCCGATGCGGATGTGCGCGGTGGCGGCCTGGGCGGGGTGGGTGACCGTGCGGGCGGGGTCGACGACGATGCGGCCCCTGCCGTCGCCGCTCACCCCGGTGTACACGGTGACCGACTGGGGCCGGCGGTCCCAACGGGGCATCAGGCGCGCGGAGTCGGCGGGGTAGGCGAGCAACCGGACGCCGGGGTACCGGGTTTCGTAGGGGACCTGCTCGGCCTCGCCCCAACCGCTCGCGTGGTAGCCGGACGTGGTCCAGCCCGGGAGTTCCCGGCGGGCGTCGTAGGTCTCGCCGTCGTAGATGTCGTCGGCGCGCCAGGGGCCGGTGTCGGTGGCTTTCCAGGTCGGGTCGGTGACGACGGACCCGGTGGTGCCGTCGGTGTAGCGGA
>NZ_LIRL01001015.1 GCF_001419795.1 Streptomyces niveiscabiei | reverse complement strand
GAGGTGGGTGAGGTCGGCGACGGCGGCTCCGGCGACGGCGGCCTCGGGGAGCTGGCGTACCTCCACGCGCGCGTAGTCCTCGACCTCGGAGACGGCGGCGCGCACCACGTCGGTGAGCGGGACGGGCATCCGCCAGGCCCGGCCGGGGGCGGCCCCGGAGAGGATGATCAGGCTCTCCGCGTGGCGCCGCATGCGGGTGGTGAGGTGGTCGAGGCGGAAGAGGTCGCTCAGCTCGTTCGGGTCGTCGGAGCGGCGCTCCATGCTGTCGAGGAGGCTCAGCTGACGGTGGACCAGGACCTGGCTGCGGCGCGCGAGGTTGACGAACACGCCGGAGATGCCGCTGGCGAGTTCGGCGCGCTCCACGGCGGCCCTGAGGGCGGCGCGGTGGACGGTGGTGAGGGCCTCGGCGACCTGCCCGGTCTCGTCCTCGGCGCGGGGTCCGGGCGGGGCCTCCGCGCGGACGTCGATCTCCTCGCCCGCGCGCAGTTTCCGCATGGCCTCGGGGAGTTTGCGGCGGGCGATCTCCAGGGCGCCGTTGCGCAGGCTGACGAGTTCGACGACGAGGCCGCGGCCGATGCGCACGGAGATGACGAGCGAGGCGACGACGGCGGCGAGGCCGAGCAGGACGGCGGCGCCGGCCGGGGTGAGCAGCCCGCGCGTGAAGGGGTCGGCGCGGCGGACGACCTCGCGTCCGGCGTCCGCCTCGATGGTGCGCATCCCGCTCTGCACGCGCGCGTGGGCGGCGTTCCAGGCGGCCTCCGGGGCGGCGGCGAGGGCCCGTTCGCCGGGGCCGTTCGCGCGCACGCGGTTCTCGGCGGCGGTGAGGGCGGCGTAGGCGTCATCCGCGGCGAGCGCGCGCCAGGCGGCCCGTTCGGGGCCGCGCAGGTCGATGACGGCGGCCTCGGTGAGGGTGCGGCGGTTGTCGGCGGCGCCGGTGAACAGGGCGAGGCGCCGGGTGTCGAGGCGGCCCGCCGGGCGCGCGCCCGCGAGGACGGCGTCCTCCTGCGCGAGAGCTTCGGCGGCGCGGGAGAATTCGAGCAGTACGCGCGCGTCGGAGCCGAGTTCGGCGTCCTGGATGCCGGAGAGGGCGCCGCCCACGGTGAACGCGGCGGAGATCGTCCGGGTGTAGCGGTCGTACGCCTGCGACCAGTCGGCGGTCCCGCCGAGCACCGCGCCGCGCAGTGACCGCAGCCGTTCGGCGCGGGTGACGAAGGCGTCGAGGCGCTGGGCGACCCCGGCGGGCAGTTCCTGGGCGTCGGCGACGGTGCTGTCGTCGCCGAGCCGCAGCCGGGCGACGGCGCGGTCGGTGGCCGACGCGAGGCGGCGCAGGGTGTCGTCCTGGCCCGCGCGCGGCTGGGCCGCGTACCGGACGGCGGCCAGGCGTTCGGCCTGGAGGGCGGCGACGGCGTCGGCGACGGGTGCGCGGACCTGGGAGTCGACGCGCTGGATCTGGCGCAGCCGGGAGACGTCCTGGGCGGTGGTGACGGTGGCGTACGCCCACAGGGCGAGCAGGGAGACGACGGGCACCATCAGGAGGCAGACGATCTTGGCGCGGACGGTACGGGGACGTATTCGCCAGCGTTCCGCGCGCGGGGGCGCGTCGTCCGCCGTGGCCTCGGGGCCCTGCCGGTCCTCGTCGGCAGGCGGCCCGGCGTGGGCGCGCCGGCCGCGCACCGGGGGTGACGGTTCGGTGCCGGCTGCGGTGGCCTTCCTGGGGGTACGCATGGACTCCTCGCTGGACGGTGGGTCGGAGGGGCTCGGTCGGGGTCAGGCGCGGTTGCCGACGGGTTCCACGACCTGTTGGGCGGAGGCGGACGCCTCGCGTTCCCTGGTGGTGGGCGACAGGGCGACGAAGGCCGAGGTCAGGAAGAGGTAGGACCCGAGGCCGACGGCGAGGGGGAAGATGAACTGCATCGCCGTGGCCCCGGGCAGGGGCGCCCCGGAGGGCTCGACGCGCACGCTCACCGCGAACATCCCCGTGTAGTGCATGCTGCTGACGGCCACTCCCATGACGAGGGAGGCGACGGTGACCGCGACGGGCGACTCGATGTTGAGGGCGGCCCACAGCGCGGCGGTCGCGGCGACGACGGCGATGACCACGGAGAGGGCGACCGCCATCGGGTCGTAGTGCACGTCGCCGTGCAGCCGGACGGCTGCCATGCCCAGGTAGTGCATGCTCGCGACGCCGATCCCGGTGGTGAGTCCGCCGGTCAGCAGCGCGCGCGTACGGTCGCGTCCGTAGCCGACGGCGAACACGCCCGCGCAGACGACGACCATGGCGACGACGAGGCTGAGGACGGTCAGCGGCACGTCGTAGCGGATGTCGGTGCCGCTGACGGCGAAGCCGAGCATCGCGACGAAGTGCATGGTCCAGATGCCGGTGCCGATGGCGGAGGCGGCGGTGATCAGCCAGTTGCGGCGCGAGCGCCCGGTGGCGGCGAGCGCGCGCACGGTGCAGCGCAGCCCGAGGGCGGCGCCGGTGCAGGCCATCACGTACGACAGCACGGGGGTCAGCCATCCGAAGGCTGCGTGGTCCAGGTGTCCCATGGCTCAGGGACGCTAGTGCGGGCAGGGGGACGCAAAGGGAGCAGGTTTCGAAAAGTGCCGCAATCTGGCGCAGATGCAGGCGCTTATCGATCACCCGGCGTCCGAACGTGCGCACTGCGGGTGTCTCCGTGTCGGTGCGTCATCATGCGTCCATGAGCGACGACCGCACACACGTCCAGGAGTTCTTCACGTCCCGCGCGGCGACGTGGGACAGCAGGTTCCCGCACGACGGGCCCGCGTACGCGGCGGCGGTGGCCGCGCTGGGGCTGCGGCCGGGCGACCGGGTGCTGGACGCCGGCTGCGGCACCGGACGGGCCCTGCCGCCCCTCAGGGCCGCCGTGGGGGCCTCGGGGGCGGTCCTGGGGGCCGATGTGACCCCGGCGATGCTCCGGGCCGCCGTGGAGGCCGGGCAGGACCGTCACGGGCAGTTGCTGCTCACCGACGTCTCCGCGCTGCCGTTGCGGGACGCCGCGCTGGACGCCGTGTTCGCGGCGGGGCTGATCGCGCACCTCGGTGACGCCGCCTGCGGTCTGCGGGAGTTGGCGCGCGTGGTCCGGCCCGGCGGGACGCTGGCGCTCTTCCACCCCGTCGGCCGCGCGGCCCTGGCGGCCCGTCACGGGCGCACCCTCACTGCGGACGACCTGCGTGCCGAGCCCAACCTCCGGCCGCTGCTGGCCGGTTCGGGCTGGCGGATGACGTCGTACACCGACGAGGACGACCGTTTCCTCGCGCTGGCGGTACGCGCGCGCTGAGGCCGTGCCGGCCTCTTCTGCGGGGATGGTTCCGACCTTACGTTGGGGAAACGGGGGCGAGCGCCCGGTCGTGCAGGAGGAGGGTGGTCCGTGTGACAGGCGGGTTCCGCAGGGCCTGGGAGAAGGTGACCGGTGCGCGGGAACGGCGCGAGCGGGTGCCGAACCTGTTCGAGGCGGCGGCCGTGTACGTCGCGGCGTGCGCCGAGGACGACCGGGACCGGATCGACGAGGCGACCGCCTGGGTGTCGCCGGAGGCGCTCTCGTTCGGGGTCCGCGAGCTGGCCTGCCGCGCGGTGGTGGCCCTCGCGCGCGAGCGCGGCGAGTCCCCGCAGGCCGTCGCCCGCGCGCTCCTCGGGCTCCCGGCCGCCTGACACGACACGATTCGTCCCCGTCTTCGCGGTCTTCACGAGAACAGCAGCTCCGGGTCCGTCTGGGAGTCGTGACAAGCGTGTCGCGGGCGCACTAGGGTGCGCGCCGTTGGACGAACTCACGGGGAGGCTGGGATGGCCGGGACGGACGAGGACACCGTCGCCGCCGATGACGCGCTGTATGTGCTCACGGCGGTGCTGCTGACGCCTGCTCAGTTCCCGAGCGCGCTGGGCGACGACTACCCGGAGGCGTGCGCCGCGCTCGGCCTCGCGCCGCTCGCGGACGGGTACGGGCTGGTGCTCGGCCAGGACGGCGTGGGCGCGCGGTGGACCGTGGTCGTCGACGACGTGTCGCTGGTGGCGGTCGCGATCGCCTCCTGGGACTGCGGGATGGAGTACGACCTGTCGCCGGACGACCGGACGGTCGTCGCCGGTCTGCCCGGCTGGCCGCTCCCGGTGGCCGTCGCGGCGCCCGGCGTGCCCGCGCCGCACGACCCGGCCCCCGAGGTCGCCGACGGGCCCGCGCTGGTCCCGCCGGACACGACCGGGTGGGGCTCGGCGCAGCGGCGGCTGGGCGCCGACGAGATAGCGCTCCAGTGGACGACGTGGCGCGAGCAGATCGACGACTCGAAGTTCGAGCCCCGTCGCGAGCCGGACGCCGGCGAGCGCCCCAGCGACGTCCGGCGGGTCCTCGCGGAGGCCCGCGCCTACGTCGACACGCCGCCTCCGCTGGGCCGGGTGCGGTCCTCCTTCGCGCCGGGCGAGGCGCGCATGCTCCGGGCGGACGGGCCCGGCTGGTCGCTGGTGGCCCGCACGGACGACATCGCCTTCGTGCTCCTCGACGACAAGCCCGGTGAGGTGCTGCCCGTCGGCCGGGGGCCGGAGCTTCCGGGGCTGCTGGAGGCGCTGGACCGGATGGCCGTGCGGCCGAGCTGAGCCGGGCGCCCGCCCGCGCGGGAGAGCACCCGGCCTCGCGCTCAGCGGCCGAGTTCCTTGCGGCTGATGCGGCGCAGCCTGCGCCGCTGGGACGGGTCCAGCGTGAGGTACGCGGCCGTCGGGACCCCTATCACGATCAACAGCGCCGCCCACCAGGGCAGCCAGATCAGCAGGAGGATCCCGGCCGCCACCCCTCCTGCGGCGATCTTCGCGTTCTTCGACATGTACGTCGCCTCCTTCGCGGCCACTGCCGCTCTCTGCTCTGAGAACGGTTCCCCGCGGCCCGCGGTTCCGACCGCCGACCCTGAGACGCCCCTGAGACCGAACCCCGACACGTCCCTGAGGGACCGTTGCCGCCGGCCCCTTCCCATGCTGTACCCTCGGCGGCCCCGGCCTAGCTAGTCAAATTTGAGGAGTACGGTCATCTCCGTGCAGAGGGTTCCCGCCGAAGCACCGCCCGACGTCCCCGAACCGTCCCGCTGCCACACCGTGTTCGTGCCCGGCGACCCGGCCCGCACCGGCCGCGTCGCCCTCTGGCGCCCGGACGGCGGTGCGCTGCCCCCGGTCGGCTCCGCGGGGAGCCTGCGCGTCGTGCGTCCTACGGGCGCGGGCGTCGAGACCGTCGAGGTGCCCGCCGTCTTCGTGCCTGCGCGCGAGGCGCTGCCGCTGCTCACGCGGGCGCGGGTCGCGCCTGACGCGCATCCGTCGGCCGCCTTCTGGGGCTCCGCCGCGCTCCTGGCACTCCAGTTCGTGGCGCGCGGGCTCCTGCTGCCCGGCCTGTCCCCCGGCGACCACGACGCGTGGCGGGTCGGCCCTCTCGGCCAGGACGACGTCGAGCGGATCCGGCGGCTCGCCGACGCGATGCCGCCCGAGGCGCACGCCGTGCCCGTCGACGACGGCCCCGAACCGCGTCTGCCCGTCCCCGAGCGGCTGCTGCGGGCCTTCCTGGACTCGGTCGCCGACGCCCTGCCGCGCTCGCCCGCCGCACCGCTCGTGACGGGCGGTCCCGCTTACGCGTCGCCGCTCCCCCGGCGGCTGCCGCACGCCCGCGCGTGGGCCGCCGACATCGCGGCGGGGCAGGACGCCGGGGTTCGGATCTCGCTGCGCGTCGAGGTGTCGGGGCTCGACGGGCCCGAGGAGACGCCGAGGTTCCGCGTGGTGCCGCAGGTCCGTTCCGTCGCCGATCCCGGGGTGATCGCGGACGCGGCGGAGGTGTGGGCCGCGACGGGGGACGGCACGGAATCCGGCGCAGGCACGGGGCAGGCGCGCGAGGTCGAGGCCGGCCGGGGACACAGTGCCCAGCCGCTCCCCGGGCACCCGCGCGAGGACGCGGTGCGGTCCTTCGGCCCCGGCGCGCGCATGGACGTCCTGCTGGCGCTGCGTCGCGCGGCGCGCGCCTGGCCCGTGCTCACGCCTCTGCTGTCGGCCGCCGTCCCGGACGCCGTGGACCTCCTGGACGACGACGTCGAGGACCTCCTCGGCAGCGGCGCGCGGGCGCTGGCCGCCGCCGGGGTCGAGGTGCACTGGCCGAGGGAGCTGGCCCGAACGCTCACCACGCGCGCGCTGGTGGGCCCGCCGGACGGGCCGGGCGAGGCGCCCTCCTTCCTGCCGGCCGACGCGATGGTGGGCGTCGGCTGGTGGTTCGCGCTGGGCGGTCAGCAGCTCACCCGCGAGGAGCTGGACCGGCTCGCGGAGGCGAACCGTCCGCTCGTACGGCTGCGCGGGCAGTGGGTTCTGATCGACCCTCAGGAGGTCCGCCTCGCCCGCTCCCGGCAGGACCGCAAGCTCGACCCGATGGAGGCCCTGGGCGCCGCTCTGACGGGCTCGGCGGAGATCGACGGCCAGCTTGTCGACGTGCAGTCCACGCGGTGGCTGGAGGGCCTGCGGGAGCGCCTCGCGCCGCCTAGCGGGCAGGAGCCGGTGGCACAGCCCGCCGCGCTCGCCGCGACCCTGCGGGACTACCAGCGGCGCGGTCTCGACTGGCTCGCCCGGATGACGTCGCTGGGCCTCGGCTGCTGTCTGGCCGACGACATGGGCCTCGGCAAGACGGTCACGCTGATCGCGCTGCACCTGCACCGCCGGGCCGACCCGGCGTCGGCGGGGCCCACGCTCGTGGTCTGCCCGACGTCTCTGATGGGCAACTGGCAGCGGGAGATCGAGCGGTTCGCGCCCGGCACGCGCGTACGCCGCTTCCACGGACCGCGCCGGGACCTGGAGTCCCTCGCGGACGGCGAGGTCGTCCTCACCACGTACGGCACGCTGCGGCTGGACGCGGCCCGGCTCGCCGAGGTGCCCTGGGGGCTGCTCGTCGCCGACGAGGCGCAGCACGTGAAGAACCCGTACGCGGCGACCGCCCGCGCGCTGCGGACCGTCGGCGCCCGCGCGCGGGTGGCCCTCACCGGCACCCCGGTGGAGAACAACCTCTCCGAGCTGTGGGCGATCCTGGACTGGACGACGCCCGGTCTGCTGGGCCGCCTCACCGCCTTCCGCGCGCGCTACGCGCGGGCCGTCGAGACGGGCGCCGACCCGGCCGCCGCCGAGCGGCTCGCCCGGCTGGTGGGTCCGTTCCTGCTGCGCCGCCGCAAGTCCGACCCGGGCATCGCCCCGGAGCTGCCGCCCAAGACCGAGAGCGACCGCCCGGTGTCGCTCACGCCGGAACAGGCGGGCCTGTACGAGGCGTTGGTGCGCGAGACGCTCGCGCAGATCGCGGGCGCGGACGACATGGCGCGGCGCGGCCTCGTCGTGAAGCTGCTGACCGGCCTCAAGCAGATCTGCAACCACCCCGCCCAGTACCTCAAGGAGGAGCGGCCACGGATCGCCGGGCGGTCCGGGAAGCTGGAGCTGCTCGACGACCTGCTCGACGGCGCCCTCGCCGAAGGGGCGGCCGTCCTGGTCTTCACGCAGTACGTGGCGATGGCCCGGATCGTCGAGGAGCACCTGCGCGCGCGGGGCGTGCCTTCGCAGTTCCTGCACGGCGGGACGCCGGTCGGGGAACGCGAGGCGATGGTCGGCCGTTTCCAGGACGGGGAGGTGCCGGTGTTCCTGCTGTCGCTGAAGGCGGCCGGGACGGGGCTCAACCTCACCCGGGCCGAGCACGTCGTCCACTACGACCGCTGGTGGAACCCCGCCGTCGAGGCGCAGGCCACCGACCGCGCGTACCGGATCGGGCAGACCCGGCCGGTGCAGGTGCACCGGCTGATCGCCGAGGGGACGGTCGAGGACCGCATCGCGCGGATGCTGGAGCGCAAGCGGGAACTCGCCGACGCGGTGCTCGGCTCCGGGGAGCGGGCGTTCACGGAGCTGACGGACGCGGAGCTGGCCGAACTGGTGGAGTTGCGAGGGGGGACGCGATGAGCGGGCGTGACGGGTACGGGGAGTCGGCGTTCGAGGTGGCGGCTCCCGCGCGCGGGCAGGCGTTCGCGCGCACCTGGTGGGGGCGGGGCTGGGTGGCCGCGCTGGAGGACGGGGTCCTGGACAGTGCCCAGATCCGCGCCGGGCGCCGCCTCGCGCGCGGGGGCGCGGTCGGCGCCGTGTCGGTGCGGCCGGGCCGCGCGACGGCGGTCGTCCGGGACCGGGACGGCACGGCGCACCGCGCGGACGTGCTGCTCCCGGAGCTGTCCGGGGCCCAGTGGGACCGGCTGCTGGCGCTGGCCGGGGAGCGGGCCGGGTACGTGGCCGCGCTGCTCGACCGCGAGATGCCGCCGCACCTGGTGGAGGACGCGGCGACCGCGGGCGTGGACCTCCTGCCGGGGCTGGGCGAGCTGGAGGCGTCCTGCGACTGCGGCGCCTGGGACCACTGCGCGCACACGACGGCCCTGTGCTACCTGGTGGCCCGCGTGCTGGACGAGGACCCCTTCGTCCTCCTGCTGCTGCGCGGGCGCCCCGAACGGACCCTGCTGGACGACCTCCGGGCCCGCACCGCCCCCGCGCCGACGCGCCCGGAGGGTGTGGACGCCGCCGACGCGTACGCGTCCGTCCTCGCCCCGCTCCCTGTCCCGCCGGACCTTCCCGACGCCCCCGGCGTGCCGCCCTCCCTGGACACCGGGACCGCGCCGCCGGACGGCGTCGTCCCGGCCGCCCTGGAGTTCCTGGCCGCGCAGACGGCCCGGGAGGCGCACCGGCTCCTGCGGGAGGCCCTCCACGGGGCGCCCCCGGCCGCCGGGTTGACGCCCGCTCAGGACGCGGTCCGCCTCGCCGCCTCGGACCCGTCGGACCCCGGCGTCCGCGCGCGGCTCGCCGAAGGGCGCGCGGACCTCGACCTGGCCGTGCGCGCGTGGCGCGAGGGCGGTGCGAGCGCGCTGGCCGTCCTCGACGAGGAGTGGACCCCCGACGGCGAGGCGTCGGCCCGCGCGCGTGCGGTGCTGGAGGCGGCCTGGGACGCGGACGAACGTCCCGACCTGCGGGCGCACGCCAACCGCTGGACCGTCGTCGGGGAGCCCGCGCAGATACGCCTGGACCGCAACGGTCGCTGGTGGCCCTACCGCGGGCAGGACGGCTGTTGGGCGCCTGCCGGGGGCCCGTCCCCCGACCCGGCGACAGCCCTGGCGGCGGCCGTTCTCAGCGGGGAGGACCCGTGGTGAGTCACGGCAGGAGGGAGGCCAGATCGCTGGGGATCAGTCCGCTCGGGATCAGGTCGCTCGGGATCGAGGTCGGCAGGGCCGTGGGGAGCCTTGTCGGCAGGAGGCTGGCGAGTCCGCTCGGCAGCCCGCGGGTGGCGGAGGAGCTGGCGGCGGTCGAGGGCTCGTCGCCCTGCTTGCCGTCGCCCTCTGAGCCCCCGGAGGCCGTCAGGACGACGATCACGACGACCGCCACGCCCACCAGCGCGGCCAGGGCGGCGAACAGGGACGTACGGCGCCTGCGGGGCCGTGAGGGGCGCCGGCCGTCGTCGTACGGCGGAGGCGCGCCGAAGCCGCCGGAGGGCGGATGCGGAGGTACGGGCGGAGTAGCCATGGTGTCCACTGTGGGCCCGTCCGGGCGCAGGAGGCGTGCCCCGCGCGCGAGTTGGTACCGGCTCAGGTCAGGGAGGACATGATTCCGGCGTATTCGACCCACCGGGCACGCGCGCAGGAGACTCCAGCCCCGCGCGCGTGACCGCCGGCCGCCCACGCGCGCGTGCCCGTTCGGCCGGGACGGTCACCCGTCCCGGCCGCCCTGTACGCCAACCGGCACGCGCGCGTGGAGTCGTGATCAGCCGCGGGCACCCAGGAGGTGGTCCATGGCGAGCTGGTCGAGGCGCTCGAAGGCCATCCCGCGTGCGGCGGCGGCCTCGACGTCGAAGTCCTCGAAGGCGGCGCGGTCGGCGAGGAGCGCGTCGAGGCCGTCGGCGGCGGTCTGCTGGGCCAGCTCGTCGAGACGGGACGCGCGCAGCGCCTCCTGGACCTCCGGGTCGGCGCGGAAGGCGAGCGCACGCTCCTTGAGGATCAGGTAGTTGCGCATGCAGCCCGCCGCCGACGCCCACACGCCGTCGAAGTCCTCGGTGCGCGGGGGCTTGAAGTCGAAGTGCTTCGGACCGGCGTACCCGGCGCTCTCCAGCAGGTCGACCAGCCAGAACGCGGAGCGCAGGTCACCGGCGCCGAAGCGCAGGTCCTGGTCGTACTTGATGCCGTTCTGGCCGTTGAGGTCGATGTGGAAGAGCTTGCCCGCCCACAGCGCCTGCGCGATGCCGTGCGGGAAGTTCAGGCCGGCCATCTGCTCGTGGCCCACCTCGGGGTTCACGCCGTACAGCTCGGGCCGCTCCAGGCGCTCGATGAACGCCAGCGCGTGGCCGACGGTCGGCAGGAGGATGTCGCCGCGCGGCTCGTTCGGCTTGGGCTCGAGCGCGAACTTCAGGTCGTAGCCCTGCGCGGTGACGTACTCGCCGAGGAGGTCGAACGCCTCCTTCATCCGGTCGAGGGCCACGCGCACGTCCTTGGCGGCACCGGACTCGGCGCCCTCACGGCCGCCCCAGGCGACGTACGTCTCGGCGCCCAGCTCGACGGCCAGGTCGATGTTGCGGATCGTCTTGCGCAGCGCGTAGCGGCGCACGTCGCGGTCGTTCGCGGTGAACGCGCCGTCCTTGAAGACGGGGTGGGTGAAGAGGTTGGTGGTGGCCATCGGCACCTTCATGCCGGTCGCGTCGAGGGCCTCGCGGAAGCGCTTGATGTGGCCCTCCCGCTCGCTGTCCGAGGACCCGAAGGGGATCAGGTCGTCGTCGTGGAAGGTGACTCCGTGGGCGCCGAGTTCCGACAGGCGCTGCACGGTCTCGACCGGGTCGAGGGCCCCGCGCGTGGCGTCGCCGAAGGGGTCCCGTCCCTGCCAGCCGACGGTCCACAGGCCGAAGGTGAACCTGTCCTCGGGGGTGGGCTGGTAGCTCATACCGCGGCTCCTTGCTGCGTACGACTATTTCGTCATGGCCGTTTACAAATTAGTATGCGGAAGCAGCCGAGGGAAGACCGATCTCGCCGAGCCGTGAAATTCGAGGGAGAGCCCGATGTCAGCAGCCGAAGGTCCGCTCGTCGTCGGCGTGGACTCGTCCACGCAGTCGACCAAGGCGCTCGTCGTCGACGTCGCGACCGGCGAGGTCGTCGCGAGCGGCCAGGCCCCGCACACGGTCTCCACGGGGGCCGGGCGGGAGAGCGACCCGCGCCAGTGGTGGGAGGCCCTCGGTGAGGCGCTCAGGCAGTGCGGTGAGCCCGCACGCGAGGCCGCGGCGGTGTCGATCGGCGGTCAGCAGCACGGCCTGGTGACGCTGGACGCCGACGGCGAGCCGGTCCGCCCCGCCCTGCTGTGGAACGACGTCCGCTCGGCCCCGCAGGCGCGCCGGCTGACGGAGGAGCTGGGCGGCGCGAAGTTCTGGGCCGAGCGCACCGGTTCCGTCCCGGCGGCCTCCTTCACGGTCACCAAGTGGGCGTGGCTCGCGGAGAACGAACCGGAGGCCCTGCGCGCGGTGAAGGCCGTACGGCTGCCGCACGACTACCTGATTGGGCGGCTGACCGGCGAGGGCACCACGGACCGCGGGGACGCCTCGGGGACGGGCTGGTGGGCCTCGGGGGCGGAAGCGTACGACGAGGAGATCCTCGCGCACGTGGGCCTCGACCCGGCGCTCCTCCCGCGCGTGGTGCGCCCCGGCGAGGTCGCGGGCACCGTCCGGGACGGTCACGGCCTGCCGTTCGCCAAGGGCACCCTGGTCGCGGCCGGCACCGGCGACAACGCGGCGGCGGCCCTGGGTCTGGGCCTGCGCCCCGGGGCGCCCGTCCTGAGCCTGGGCACCTCCGGGACGGTCTACGCGGTGTCGAAGCGGCGTCCCACCGACCCGACCGGGACAGTGGCCGGTTTCGCCGCCGCGCACGGCGACTGGCTCCCCCTCGCCTGCACCCTCAACTGCACGCTGGCCGTCGACAAGGTCGCCGCGCTGCTGAACCTCGACCGCGAGGCCGTCGAGCCGTCCACGGGCGTCACCCTCCTGCCCTTCCTGGACGGCGAGCGCACCCCCAACCTCCCGAACGCCTCCGGCGTCCTGCACGGCCTGCGCCACGACACGACCGCAGGACAGTTCCTCCAGGCCGCCTACGACGGCGCCGTGCACTCCCTGCTGGGCGCGCTGGACCTCGTCCTCGACGAGGACGCGGACCGTACGGCGCCGCTGCTGCTCATCGGCGGCGGCGCGCGCGGGCGTGCCTGGCAGGAGACCGTACGGCGCCTGTCCGGGCGTCCCGTCCAGGTCCCCGAGGCCAAGGAACTCGTCGCCCTCGGCGCCGCCGCGCAGGCCGCCGGCCTGCTGACCGGCGAGGACCCGTCGGCCGTCGCGCGCCGGTGGGACACCGCGCGCGGGCCGGTGCTGGAGGCGGTGACGCGGGACGAAGCGGCGCTGGAGCGGATCTCGGGGGTGCTGGCGGACGCCGGAGGGCTGCTCGGCGACAGCTAGGCACCGCCGGGGTTCTGCGAAGGTTCCGGGGAGCGCGACACGCCGCTCCACCCGGCGGAATCGGGCCTCCCGCGCGCGGGAGGCCC
>NZ_LIRL01001014.1:1866-2126 GCF_001419795.1 Streptomyces niveiscabiei | reverse complement strand
TCGGTGCCACGGTCCATGGCCCAGGCCCTCTCTCCCCAGAGCTTCACAAGATCTGTCCCGCTGCCACCACGGTACGGGGGCGGTGGGCCGGGATGTGCGGCAATGCTGGAATTGGTGCGACCGGGGCGCCGCCGGGCGCACAGGGCGCTCGACGGGGCGTGCGCGCGCCGTACGGCGGCCCGTTCCCGGTCACGGTGCTCCATGCGCGCCCCCCGAGCCCCTCGCGGCCCTCAGTCCTCGTACCCGAGCTGGAGGTCGCG
>NZ_LIRL01001014.1:0-1819 GCF_001419795.1 Streptomyces niveiscabiei | reverse complement strand
CGACGTTCCCGGCGGCGTCGAGGAGCGTCACGCGCGCGTCCTCGACGGGCCGTCCGCCGCCCGCGCGCACGGTGCCGCGCAGGACGGCGCCGCCCGCGAGCTCGATGTCCTGGCGGGTCTCGCGGGCCTGCTGGACGGTGACCGGCAGGGCGGCGGGCCGGAAGGCGGGGGCGCTCGCGGCGAGGGTGTACTCGCCGGCGACCAGCTCGGTCATGGTGTAGCCGCCCTCGCGCCCGCTGCGGGTGGCGGCGACGACCTCGCCGTGGACGTTGGTGAGGGTGACCGTGGCGTCCCGCACGGGGGCGCCGTCGGCGGTGACGACGGTCCCGGCGAGGCGCCCGGCGCCGCCGAGGACGATGTCGAGGTCGACGGGCCGCTCGCCGACGGTGACGGAGACGGCCTGCGGCTGGTGCCCGCCCGCCGCGGCGATCAGCACGTACGCGCCGGAGCCCGGGGTGGCGAGCGCGTAGCGTCCGTCGTCGCCGCTGGCGCCGCGCCCGATCTGCTGCCCGGCGACGTCGATGAGGGTGAGTGCGGCGCGCGGGACGATGGTTCCGTCGGGGTGCTGGACGGTTCCGCAGACGGCGATCCCGGCCGCGTACGTCGCGCGCGCCGACGGGAGGGCGAGGGGCTCGGTCTCCGTCTCGTTGTGGGACACGAGGGGTTTCTCCTTGAGGAAGAAGGCGAGGAACAGGCCGACGAGAAGGACCGGCACGAGGTACAGGAAGATCCTCGGCATGGCGTCGGCGTAGGCGCTGATGTAGGCGTCGCGCAGGGCCGGGGGCAGCGTGTGGACGAGCTGCGGGGTGATCGACTCGGCGTCGGGCGGCGCCTGGCCCGCGTGCGCGGGGACGCGCTCGCGCAGCGCGTCGGCGAGGCGGTTCGCGAAGAGGGTGCCGAAGATCGCGGCGCCGACGCTGCCGCCGATCTGCCGGAAGTAGTTGTTGGCGCTGGTGGCGGTGCCGAGGTCGGCGGGGCGCACGGAGTTCTGCACAGCGAGCACCAGCACGGGCATGACCAGGCCGATGCCTGCGCCGAGGACAGCCATCCAGAGGCTGTAGTGCAGCCGCGGTGTGTCGGTCTCCAGGCGGGACAGCAGCCACATGCCCGCGGTGGACAGGGCGCCGCCGAGGAGGGGGTAGAGCTTGTAGCGGCCGGTGCGGCTGATGAGCTGTCCGGAGACGACGGAGGCGACGACGATGCCCGCCATCATGGGCAGCATCAGCAGCCCGGACTCGGTGGCGGTGGCGCCGTCGACCATCTGGAGAAACGTCGGCAGGTAGCTGGCCGCGCCGAACAGGGCGACGCCGATGACGAGGCCGATGAGCCCGGTGACGTTGAAGACGGAGTCCCGGAACAGCCGCAGCGGGATGAGGGGTTCGGCCGCGCGGTGCTCGGCGAGCAGGAAGAACAGGCTCGCGGCGAGGGCGCCCGCGCCGAGGCCGACGATCGTGCGCGAGCCCCACGCGTACTCGGTGCCGCCCCAGCTGGTCAGCAGGACCAGGCAGGTGGAGGCGGCGGCGAGCAGCAGCGTGCCGAGGACGTCGAAACGGGGGCGGACCTTGGGCCGGGGCAGTTTGAGGACGGCGGTGACGACGGCGAGGGTGACCAGCCCGAAGGGGACGTTGAAGTAGAAGCACCAGCGCCAGGAGAGGTGGTCGGTGAAGTAGCCGCCGAGCAGGGGGCCCGCGACGGAGGCGAGGCCGAAGGCCGCGCCGATCAGGCCCATGTACCGGCCGCGCTGCCGGGGCGGCACGATGTCCGCGATGATCGCCTGGACGCCGATCATCAGCCCGCCCGCGCCGACGCCCTGCACCGC
>NZ_LIRL01001013.1 GCF_001419795.1 Streptomyces niveiscabiei | reverse complement strand
CGTCATGGTCGTCCTCGCGCTCGCCGTCGGCGGCCTGCACCTGTCGGACAGCGCCTCCCAGCTCCTGTTCACCGGCGACTGGAGCCGGCTGGACACCTGGGCGGCGCTGCTCCTCAAGACCGGTCTCACCGCGCTGGTCTTCCTCCCCGTGGCGGTCGCCGGACTCGTCGCCCACAGCCTGGCCGGACGGCCCGCGGTGGTGCCGGCGGCTGTGGGCGGACTGACCGCCGCCGGTGTGCAGGCAGGGGTCCTCGCCGGGCTGGCCGCCGGGGTGTGCGCCGGTTTCGTCACCCTCGCGCTCGGGCGCGTCCCGGTTCCCGCCCGGTGGCGCGGCGCCGCCTCGGCATGGCTGTTCCCCCTGGTGACGACCGTGGTCACCGCGTTCCTGGTCCTCGGGGTCGTCGGGGAACTGCTCAACTCCCTGAGCGGCCGGCTGCACGGCGAACTGGCCTACCTCCAGTTCGAGAACACCGTCGCCACCGGCCTGATCCTCGGCGCGATGGCCTGCGCCGACCTCGGCGGGATGATCACCCGGACGGCCATCGGTTACGGCGCGGTGGAGCTGAGCGGCGGCGACCCGGCGCGGTTCAGCACCCTCAACATGACGATGATGGCCGCCGTCATCGCGGCCGGCATGGTCCCCGCCCTCGCCCTGCCGCTGGCCACGCTGGTGCGGCGCGGCCTGTTCGGCGACGAGGAGCGGAGCTACGCGAAGGCGGGCTGGCTGCTCGGGGCGGCGTTCCTGCCCGAGGGCGCGGTGCCCTTCGCCCTCGCCGACCCGCTGCGCGTGATCCCGGCGTCCATGGCGGGCGGCGCGGTGACCGGCGCCCTCGTCATGATCCTCGGCCCGACCAGCAGGAGCCCGTACGGCGGCGCCTTCGGCCTCGGCGACACCGGCCGGCCCCTCCAATTCCTCCTCGCGCTCGCCGGCGGCGTCGTGATCACCGTCCTGCTGACGGTGGCCCTCAAGAGCCTGCGCCTCCCCGCGCCGGCCCCGGTCGCGGGCAAGGCCGTCGCGACCGGCGCCTGACCTGCTCGGCCACGTGCGCCCCTCGCCCGGCGGGGGCGCACGTGAAACCCGCGAGAGTCAGGGCGTGTACGGGGTGTACGTGATCGAGGAGACCCGCAGGTACCGCGCGCCGTCCGCCGTGGCCCAGGTCGACTCGTCGGGGTTGCCCGGCCAGTCGCCGCCCACCGCGGTGTTGACGATGAAGCGCATCCCCACGCCCCGGGGGGTGGTGTACCACTTGGTGCCGGTGATGGTGCCGTCCACGGCGAAGTCGATGTGGTCGGGCCACCAGGTGAACGAGTACCGGTGGAACGCGTTGGTCCAGCCCGAGGAGTTCGTCTTCGAGAACTGGGTCTGGGCGTTGTTCACGTCGTGGGACGTCTGGTAGACGGTGTTCGGGTTCTGGCCGACGATCTCGGCGGCGTCGAACTCCGGCAGCCACGGGTTCAGGTAGGCCGCCCAGACCGCCGGCAGGAGGCCCCGGCCGCTGGGCAGGTTCGCGGTGAAGCTGTAGGTGCCGTAGCCGTAGAGCGCCTTCGACTCCACCCGGCCCGAGTAGTAGGTGCCGCCCGACCGGTAGGTCTTGATGACGAGGGTGCTGCCCTCGTACCAGACGCAGGCGGGGGTGTAGGTCTCCAGCTCGTTGTTGGCGGTCCAGCGCGCGTTGACGGTGTTCCAGGAGTTGACGGTCTGGGGGGCTCCCCAGGACGCGGCCTCGGCGCGGGGATGTCCCAGGAGGAGGAGGGAGAGCGTCGCCAGGGCGACCGCTATCAGGCGTCCGGGTCTGACGAGTACCGACGACATCGCGGCTCCATTGCTCGATGACATGGGGGGAAGGGAAACGATTCCTCGCTCCCTCGGCATGGGCGGAATCTAGGACTCCGTTCAACCTTTGACAAGACATCCGGCAAGGATCTTGTCCCGGCTTTTGGAGTTGAACGCCACCGCCGCCCCCGCGCCGGGAATCCCGGACGGCCGGGTTTGCCCGCCGCTCAGGCGTGTACGCGCAGTACATGACCGAGTCGACACAGGACACAGAACGGACCTACGACGCCCCCTCCGCCGACGGCGCGGCATGGCTGCCCGACCTCACCCGCGTGGCCGGGATCGCGGCGGTCGTGGACGAGGGCACCCGGGAACGGGACGCCGTGTACTACGACACGGACGACCTGCGGCTGGCCGGCGCCTCGGCCGCGCTGTGGCGCGGAGCGGGCGAGGCCGACGCCGGCTGGCACCTCGGACTGCCGCTGCCCGGGACCGGCCGGGAGGAGATCCGCGCCCCGCTCTCCGACACCGTGCCGGACACCCTGCGCGACCTGGCCCGCTCCCGCACCCGGGGCGCCTCGCTGCGGCCGGTCGTACGGGTCCGGGCCACCCGGCGCGTACACCGGCTCGTCGGACCCGGCGGCAGGGACCTCGCCGAGCTGAGCGTCGACGCCGTCGGCGCCGAGTCCCTGCACGGCACCGGGACGAAGGCGCGGTGGGCCGAACTGGCGGTCGCCCTCGCGGACGGCGCCGATCCGGGGCTCCTGGACGCGCTGGACAAGGTACTGCGCGACAGCGGCATCGGGCGCGCGCACTGCGCGTCGACCCTCGCCAGGGCCCTCACGGAGACGGGGGCGGGAACACCCCGGCCGCCGTCGGGCGGGCGCCCCGTGGTGCCCGGCTCCGCCGGGGAGGCGGTCCTGCGGCAGGTGGCCGAGCAGGTCGGCGCCCTCG
>NZ_LIRL01001012.1 GCF_001419795.1 Streptomyces niveiscabiei | reverse complement strand
CACCACCACCCTCACCCCCGACGAAGCCCGCCGCATCATCCTCAAGGCCCAGGGCCTCCTGGGCACCCCGGACCGCAGATCCGGCGTCCGAGGCACCCTCCGCCACCTCGGCGCGGTCCAACTGGACACGATCTCCGTCCTGGCCCGCTCCCACGAACTCATCCCGTACGCCCGCCTGGGCGCGGTGGGCCGCAAAACGGTGGAGTCCGCGTACTGGACCCCGACCACCCCCACCACACCCCCGCACGCGTTCGAGTACTGGTCCCACGCGGCCTGCATCCTCCCCATCGAGGAATGGCCCCACTTCGCGTTCCGCCGCCGCGCGTACAGAAACCGCCCCCACTGGAATCACACACTCCCGGACGGCGTCTACGACCAGGTGATCAAACAACTCCGCACGGAGGGCCCCCTGACGGCCACGGAACTGGGCGGCGCGAAGCGAACGAGCGACTGGTGGGACTGGTCGGGCACAAAGGTCGCGGTGGAACGCGCACTGATGTACGGCGAGGTCGTCTGCGTGGACCGCAGGGGCTGGAAACGCGTCTACGACCTGGCAGAACGAGCAATCCCGGCCCCCCTCCTGCACGACGACCTGCCGGACAGGGAATGCGTACGCCGCCTGGTCCGCCTGGCCGGCGAGGCCCTGGGCGTGGGCACAAGGTCGGACATCGCCGACTACCACCGCCTGAGAGCCGACCAGGTCGACGAGGTGATCGAGGACTCGGGCCTGATCCCGGTGACGGTGACGGGCTGGGGCAAACCGGCCTGGGCGGACCCGAAGTCCCTGGAGAACGCCCCGAGGGGCCGCCACCGTACGACCCTGCTCTCCCCGTTCGACTCCCTGATCTGGGAACGAGCGAGAACGGAACGCGTCTTCGGCTTCACCCACCGCCTGGAGGCGTACGTCCCGAAACCCAAGCGCGTACACGGCTACTTCGCGATGCCGGTCCTGGCGGGCGGCCGACTGGTCGGCAGGGTGGACCCGGCGAGAGAGGGCACCACGCTGGTGGCGAAGCAGGTCTCGCTGGACGGCCCGAAGGCGGTCCCGGCGGTGGCACAGGCCCTGGCGGAAGCGGCGAGCTGGGTGGACTGCACGGACGTCAGGGTGGAGCGGGTGACCCCCCAGGACCTCCAGGAGCCCCTGGCGACGGAGACGAGGAGGGCCCTGACCGCAGTCCTACGCTGAGGGGCCCGACCCCACGCCGAGAACCCCGCGCCGACACCCCACGGCTCACCGGATCTCAAGAATCTTCTCCCGCATCGCATAGACCACGGCCTCCATCCTGGAGTGCAGCTGAAGCTTCTCCAGGATGTTGCGCACATGGTTCTTCACGGTGTTCTCGGAGATGAACAACTCCTTGGCGATGTCCCGGTTGTTCATCCCGGTGGCGACGAGCTTGAGCACTTCGAGTTCCCGGTCGGTGAGCCGCGGCGCGGGCACGAGCCGCCGCTCGTCGGTCCGCTGGATCATCGATTTGAACTCGGTGAGCAGTTTGGACGCCATGGAGGGACTGATCTGGGACTGCCCGTCGGCGACGGCCCGGATCGCGGTGGCGACCTCGTCGGTGGAGATCTCCTTGAGCAGATACCCGGTGGCCCCCGCCTTGATCGCGTCGTAGAGGTCGGCTTCCTCATCGCTTATGGTCAACATGATGATCTTCGCGCTGGGCGCCACCTCCTTGATGGAGGTACAGGCCTCGATGCCCCCGCGCTTCGGCATCCGTACGTCCATCAGCACGATGTCGGGCAGCAGATCGGCGGCCTTGTCGACGGCCTCGGCCCCGTCCCCCGCCTCCCCGACGACCTGGATGTCCTCCTCGGCCGCGAGCACGATCTCCAGCCCCCGGCGGAACAGCGCGTGGTCGTCGACGACCAGCACCCTGATCGGCTCCCCCCGCGAGGTGCCCGCGTCCGGGCCCATGCCGACGACGCCGTCGCGCGCGTCCTCGTCCCGCATCGGTCCGAAGCTGTCCGCCATCGTTCCTCCCCCTGAGGCTGGGGCCGTTGGTCCTGTGCCATCGCCAACCCGAGGCAACGGCCCACTCGTTGAGCCGCCCTGGCCATGATTCCATGCCCTGGCGACAATGCGGTGACGGAGCAAGGCGTGAAGTGGTCGCACGGGGGTGCCCCTGGGGGCGCACACGCGCTCCAGGGGCACCCTGAGGGTCATCGCCGGCGCGGTCAGCCGCCGAGCGTGCCGCCGGGTTCGCCGCCGTGCGCCTGCGCGGCGATCATCGTGTCGGTCTGGAGGTGGATCACGCCGTAGTCGTAAGCGTGCCGCCGGTAGACGACGCTGGGTTCCTTGGTCTCGGAGTCGACGAAGAGGTAGAAGTCGTGTCCGACCAGTTCCATCTCGTAGAGCGCCTGGTCGAGGGTCATCGGTGCCGCGACGTGGGTCTTCTCCCGGACGACGAGGGGGCCGTCGCCCTGCACCTCCAGCGAGCCCATCTTCTTCGTGGGTACGCCGCCGTTGCGGCCGGCGTCGACCGGCTCGCCGTCGCTGCCGTTGAGGGTGGCCACGCCCGGGACGTGGTCGGGGACCTCCGCCGCCGTCAGCCGGCGGGATCCGCGCCTGGTGTAGCGCTTGTCGTGCTGCTTGCGCAGCTGTGCGTCGAGCTTCTCCGCCGCCAGGTCGAGCGCCGCGTACGGGTCGCTGGCCGCCGCTTCCGCCCGGATCACCGGGCCGCGGGAACGCAGCGTGATCTCCACCCGGTCCCGGTGGTCGGCCTGTCGGGGGTTCGGCTCCTTGGACACCTCGACGTCCAGGCTGATCACCTTGCCGTCGAGCTTCTGGATCTTCTCCAGGTTCAGCTTCTCGGCCACGTGCTTGCGGAACCGCTCGGCCACTTCGGTCTTACGGCCCTTGACGACGATGTCCACGCAGAACTCCGTTCCCGGATCGCTCCGCTCCGTCGCGGAGCGTCTCCCTTTCGCACCAGATTCCGGTGAGCCCCGGAACCTTCCTACTCGGTGACGTCCACCTCCTCCCCCGAAGGAGAGATCCACATCCTGGGCGGCGCGGGTCTTTTCCCGAAACCGCGCACGGCATTTCGGATTCGAGAGTTGCTGCCTGCGGCTTTCTCTCTGAACCGAACATATCTCGCCCGGACGGATGTCGTCACCCTCTACTCCGCCCTACCTCCGTTCAGGTGAATTGCGCCTCTCACCAGCTGCAACGAAGCGCCTTCTCGATCAGTTCCGGTTTATTTCAAAAGAATCCGGTGATCCCGCGACCACGGCCGCGCACAGCACCCCTCGCCGCCTCCTCTCCACCGGGTGAGGCCCTTCCCGGGCGACTTCACCGGACACTTCTTCACCTCCCCCCTCACACGCCTCCCCAACCACCCGCGCGGCTTCAGCGAGCGACGCCCCGGTGGTGACGATGTCGTCGACGAGCACGACAGCTCTCCCCCGCAGTACCCGCACCCCCGCG
>NZ_LIRL01001011.1 GCF_001419795.1 Streptomyces niveiscabiei | reverse complement strand
AGGGGCTGGGCTGGGGGAGTTGTGTGTCCGACTGGATGAACGGAGCCTGAATCGTGGTGGGGTGCGGGCCGGACGTCGGGAACGGGGCGTTGGGTGAGGCGAGTTGTGTGCCGGGCGCGGCGAACGCGCCGGACGCGGACAGCAGCGCCTCCAGCCGCTCCGCGAACCGGATCACCGTCCCCACCGCCTCCTCGCCCTCCAGCTCCGACAGCACGAACAGCGCCGCCGACCGCAGGGAGGAGAAGCCGCCCTCCGGCGGTCTCGGGTCGAGCGGGTCGCGTACGGCGTTGTAGAGCTGCGTCCAATGACCGCCCAGGCCAGCCGACTCGGCCCGCTCCACCAGCCGGTACAGCCGGGCCCGGTCGGCGGGGCGGTGACCGGGGACCGGGATCAGCCCGTCGAGGTCGCGCCAGTACCGCCGCATCACCTCGGCCGGCATCATCCGCCCGTTGGACACCCCGCGCGCCCCGGCGGCGGCCGTCACCATGCCGACGACCTCACCGGTGTCCGCGAGCGCGACCGCCGCCCCGCTGAACCCGGGCGCGAGCGGCTGCCCGCCCTGCTGCCAGGACTCCAGCTGGTTCCACTCGTCGCTGATCAACTGCCGTGAGGTCACCCGGTACTCGGCGAGCGTGCCCTCGTCGAAACCGGCGGGGAACCCGTAGACGACCAGCTTCCTCGGCCCCCCGTCCGCCGCCCTGCCGTGCACCGCGTCTGGCGGGGCCAGCACCGCCGGAGCGACACCGGCATCCCTCTCAAGGCGTAGTACGGCGACATCCCCACGATCGTGGCCCGCCCGCGCGCTCCAGCCGCCGTGGGCCAGAAGGCGTACGGGTACGGGGTCGGTGCCGGGGCGCTCGGTGAACGACACCGCGAGCCCCTCCACCCGGCCGTCCAGGACATGCGCGCAGGTCACGACCGTGTCCGGGGTCACCAGGAAACCGGCGCCCAGGACCTTGCCGGACGCCTCGACCCGGGCGTGCCACGCGGCGCTCTTCATCGGCGGCTCTCACTCTGCGGGGGTAGCGGGGGAGTCCGAGGGCGACGCCCCCCACGTCAGCTTCACCACCAGATGGCCCTCACTGGTCCCCTTGGCGATGATCGCGCCCGCCTCCGCGGAGAGCTTGACCCCGAACTCGATCTCCACGCCGTCCGGCTTCAGCGCGCCGTCCCGGAACACCCGCAGCGCCGACTGCGCGGCCGTCCGTACGCCGTCCAGCGCGGCCTCGAACGTCCTCGCCGCCTGCACGGTGCCGTCCCGCGACGCCAGCCGCGAACCGGCCCGCTCCTCGACGGCCTCGACGGCGACGACCGCGCCGTCCTCCGTCTTGAACTCCACGAGCCCTTCCATGACGCCCCCGTAGTACGTGCCTCAGTGCACTCCCATTGTTACGTACGGTACTTGAGGTTGTCGCGCGCTCCTCTGTGTTCCTCTTGCGAAGAGAGTGGGTTTCTCATGGCCGGCGGTCAGCTGTTCGGATCACGCCGAGTTCGGCCAAGTCCTGAGGCCTGATCCGGAGTTGATCAGCCGTCGCCTCGATCTCCTCCGGCGGCCGTTTCAGGATCGCGGCGGCCAGCTCCGGTGCGATGACGGAGAAGTAGCTGTCCGGCGTCGCCCACGTCCGCCCCGGCGCGGCCAGCGCGAGCGCCCCGCCGGAACCGCCCTCGCCGATGACGAGCGTCGTGACCGGCGTCCTCACTTCGGCGACGGCCGCGAACAGTTCGGCGATCGCCGCGCCCGCCCCCTGCCGCTCCGCCTCCGCGTCGTTCGCCGCGCCCGGCGTGTCCACCAGCGTCAGCACCGGGATGCCGAGCCGGTCCGCGAGCCTGATCAGCCGTACGGCGGTGCGGTACCCGGCGGGCCGCGTCGCCGCGCCGGTCTGGGCC
>NZ_LIRL01001010.1:3363-3988 GCF_001419795.1 Streptomyces niveiscabiei | reverse complement strand
CCTCGTACGCGCGGTGCTGCGCCTGACCCGTGGCCCCCGCCCCGCCCGCGCCTCCGTCTGGAGCGAGCTGCGCGACCTGCGGACCGCCGGGTTCATGACCTGGCCCGAAGCCTGACCCGACCCCGAACCGAGGACCCACACGCATGATCCGCCCACGCGAGACCGGCTACCGGGACGAACTGCTGGCCGACGGGACCGTCCACCGCACCTACGAGGACGGNNGGGTCCTCGCCGACGGGACGGTCACCTACGGGCGGGACATCGGCTACGGCCGCACCCTGTGGGGACACGGCGAGCGGCTCACCGTCAACCGCACGTCGTTCGGCGGCCGGATGGGCGCGGTGCTCGCCGGGATCGGCATCGCTGGGCTCGCTGTGACGGCCGCGCACCTGCCGCCCCTGTCGCTGACACCGGAGGAGGAAGAGGAACTGCGGCAGCAGGCGCAGAGTTCGTCGTCCGGAGGCGGGGACGGCGGGGGCGGCGACACCGGGTGGGACGGCGGGGACTGGGAGGACGACGACGCGAGCTGGAGCGACGACGACTTCGGGTGACGGGAACACCGCACCGGTCGTACTCCCTTCAGGAAAGGACACCCACCGATGGCGCGCTTCTGCGTCTGCGCGGC
>NZ_LIRL01001010.1:0-3287 GCF_001419795.1 Streptomyces niveiscabiei | reverse complement strand
GGACGGCCCGTTCGAGGCCGACGGCCGCCGCGCCGTCGGAGAGGTCACCCTCCACAACCGCGCCGAACTCCGGGACGCCCTGGACGTTCCCGTCCCGCCCGGCATCAGCAACGGCGAACTCCTCCTGCGCTGCTGGACCCGCCTCGGCGCCCGGGGCGTCGCGCTCGCCGAGGGCATGTTCGCGCTGGCGGTCCTCGACGGCGACGACGTCGTCCTGATCCGCGACCACGTCGGCGCCCGCACCCTCTTCTACGCCCGCGCGGCGGGGACCTGGGCCGCCGCGACCTCCCTGCGCGCCCTGCGCCGCTGGCCCGCGCTCGGCACCCGCGTGAACCTCTCCGCCGTACGCTCCTTCCTCACCTTCGCCTACCTGCCGGGCGACGAGACGCTCCTGGAGGGCGTACGGGAGGTGCTGCCCGGCCGGGTGCTGCGGCTCGCGGCCGACGGGGTGACGACGGAGACGGTGTACTGGGAGCCGGCGGAACACATCGACGGCGCCGGTGACGGCGACCCCGTCCTCACCCTGCGCACGCTCCTGGAGGAGGCGACCGCGCGGCGGCTGCCCGAGGCCGAGGCCGTCGCCGTCCTGCTGTCGGGCGGCGTCGACAGCTCCCTCGTCACCGCGCTCGCCGCGAAGCTGCACAGCCACCCCGTGCACACGTACTCGATCAGCTTCGGCGGCGAACTCCCCAACGAACTCGGCTACTCGGGCCTCGTCGCCGCCCACTGCCACACCCGGCACCGGGTGCTGACGGTCTCCGGTACGGCCGTGGCGGCCCGCCTCGCCGAGACCGCCGCCCTCCTCGACAGCCCGGTCGGCGACCCGCTCACCGTCCCGAACCTGCTGCTCGCCGAGGCGGTCGCCGGGGACGGCCACACGGTCGTCCTCAACGGGGAAGGCGGCGACCCGGTGTTCGGCGGGCCGAAGAACCTCCCGATGCTGGTCCAGGAGATGCACTCCCGCACCCCCTGGTCCGAGGACCGCGCCACCGCCTACCTGCGCTCCTACCGCAAGTGCTGGACCGACCTCCCCGACCTGCTCACCGCCGACACGCTGGCCGCCCTCGACGACGCCCCGCCCCCGCAACGCTTCGTCGAGCCCTACCTCACCGGCCCCGACCGCATGCCCCACCTCCTCAACCAGCTCCTGCACTGCAACCTCCGCACCAAGGGCGCCCACCACATCCTCACCAAGGTCGAACGCCTCACCGCCTCCCAAGGGCTCCAGGGCCGCGCCCCCCTCTTCGACCGGCGCGTCGTCGACCACGCCTTCGCCGTCCCGCCCACCCTCAAACTCCGTGGCACGGCCGAGAAATGGGTCCTCAAGGAGGCGGTGCGGGACCTGCTGCCCGAGACGGTCGTGGACCGGCCGAAGAGCGGCATGCGGGTACCCGTGCAGCAGTGGCTGAGCGGACCCCTGCGCGACCTCGGCGGCGACCTGCTGCTCGGACGCGCGGCCCGGCAGCGGGGACTGTTCCGCGCCGACACCGTACGCACCTGGCTGCGCGGCGAAGGCACCCTACTGCCCCGGCAGGGCGGCAAGTTGTGGCTCGTCCTCACGCTGGAGCTGTGGCTTCGCGCATACGACCTGTGAACGCCCGCGACCCGGGAAACGGACGATCGGAGAACAGCGCACCGTGAACACCACCCTGACAGACCCCCGCACCGGCCGCACCCGAGGCACCTCGCCCATCGGGCGCGAGCCCGAGATCGCCGAGGCCGTCGCCAACGCCCGCACGGCACAGGCCGGTTGGCGCGCGCTCACCCCGAAGGAACGCTCGCGGCGACTGGAGCGGCTCGCCGCGCTCGTGGAGGAGAACGCGGCGCAGTACGTCGCCCGCGAGAACGCCGGGACCGGGAAACCGTCGAGCGAGACCGCCGGTGAAGTGGCGCAGGCCGCCGATCTGTTCCGGTTCTACGCGTCCGCCGTGCGCGCCCAAACGGCGCCTGCCGCCGGGCAGTTGATCGACGGGCACGAGAGCTGGGTGCGGTGGGAGCCGCTCGGCGTCGTCGGGGTCGTCGTCCCCTGGAACTACCCGCTCATGATGGCCGCTTGGCGCTGCGCGCCCGCCCTCGCCGCCGGGAACGCCGTCGTCGCCAAGCCCGCCGAGACGACGCCGGACACACTGGAACTGCTCGCCCGGCACGCCGCCGAAGCGCTGGGACCGGGAGTCCTGACGGCGGTTCCCGGAGACCGTGAGACAGGGCGGCTGCTCGTCGCCTCGGACGTCGACATGGTCGCGTTCACCGGCAGCGCCCGCGCCGGCGCCGACGTCGCCGCCCGGGCCGGCACACGCCGCGTCAGCCTCGAACTCGGCGGCAACGCACCCGCGTTGGTCCTCCCCGACGCCCCCTCCGACACCTGGACCCGCCTCGTCGCCGCCTGCGCCTACAACGCCGGCCAGAGCTGCGCCGCCCCCGCGCGGGTCATCACCCTCCCCGAGAACTACGACCAGACGGTCGCCGAACTCGCCGAAGCGGCCCGGCAACGCGTCGCCGGCCGCGACTTCGGTCCCCTCAACAACGCGGACCAGGCCGCCCGTTACGACGGCATCGTGAAGTCCTCGACGGCCGGGCGCTCCCTCACGGGTGAACTCGCCCTGGGGGCGGGCGAGGAGAACGGCTACTGGCGCCCCGTCCGCATCCTCGCCGACCTCCCCGACGACGACCCCGCGATCGTGGAGGAAGTCTTCGGCCCCCTGCTGACGGTCCAGCAGGCGCCCGACCTGGACACGGCGGTCGCCCTCGCGAACGGGGTCCCCCAAGCCCTCGCCGCGAGCGTGTGGACCCGGGACCTGACATCGGGCCTGGAACTGGCCGGCCTGCTGAACGCGGGGGAGACCTGGCTCAACTGCCACCTCGCCCAGACCGCCGAACTGCCGCACGGCGGACGGGGAGCGTCGGGGCACGGGACGGACCTGAGCGTGCTCGCGCTGCACGAGTACCAGCGGCCGAAGACGGTGACGGCGAGGCTGGTGCGGGGGTGAGGAAGCCGCTTGTGGCCGGAGTGCAGGCCGTCTCCGGCCTGACCGTCGTGCTCCTCAGCCTGTCCGGGGCGATCACGGAAGAGCCGTACTCGATCCTGGCGCCGATGGTGGGTGCGGGGCTGCTCGTCGACGGCGGCCGGAATCTGCGGACGCTGCGTTCCCGGCGGCAGGGCGAGCAGCCGAAGTGACGCGCGCCCCCTGGCATTGCCCCTCCGCAGCGGTCGGCTCGGCTGGAAGGACTAGCCCGTTCGGTCCGATCGGCTCGGGGGCCTGGACGTTCGGCCGATGCGGGGGCCGGGG
>NZ_LIRL01000101.1 GCF_001419795.1 Streptomyces niveiscabiei | reverse complement strand
GCACCCGCACCCCCATCTCCTCGGCGGCCGACAACGCCCCCACACAGGCGATGTCGTTGACGGCGAACACGGCGGTGGGCCGCTCGGCGCGGCTCAGCAGCCGCACGGTCGCCCGGTACCCGCCCTCCTCGGTCATGTCGCTCGCCTCGACGAGCCCGAGCCCCACGGGATCGACCCCGCGCGCACGCATGGCCGCCTCGTACCCCTCCCGCCGCAGCTCCCCCACGGCCCCGTACCCGGCGACATGTGCGATCCGCCGGTGCCCGAGCGACAGCAGGTGCTCGGTCGCGAGCCGCGCCCCCTTCTCGTCGTCGGCGGCGACGACGTCCACCCCGGCCGGCACCGCCTCCCGCGCACCGGCCACGACGACCGGCATACGGCCCGCCACGGCGTCGAGAGCGGTCCCCTCGGGGAAAGTCCCGACGACGACGAGTCCGTCCGTCTGAAGGGCCAGGAACGGGTCCGCGAGGTCCTGTCCGACCCGCCGGTTCAGCCGCGCGTCGGCGAGGAGCATGTGCAGCCCGCTCGCGTGCAGCAGCGAGTTGAGCCCGTCGAGCAGATCGACGTACCAGGGATTGCGCAGGTCGTTCAGCAGCACCCCGACCGTCCGCGTGCGCTGTTCGCTGAGGCTGCGCGCGGCGGCGTTGGGCCGGTAGCCGAGGTCGCGCATCGCCGCGAGCACGGCTTCGCGCTTCTCGGGCCGGACCTGGGGCGCGCCGCGCAGCACGAGGGAGACCAGCGACTTGGACACCCCGGCCCGGTCGGCGACGTCACGGATGGTGGGCGGTCTCATGCGTGGACCGTTCCATTCGCCCGACGCGTTGTCAAAGCCGCCGACAGGCCGGACCACATTCCCGCACCTCACCGCCGCCACCCCGTTGACAGCTCCGCCGCGTCGGCCTCAGGGTGGCCCGGACAGTCTGTGGACCGGTCCAAACAAAGGGGTTGCCGTGACCGACCTGGGTATCGCCGTCATCGGATTCGGCTGGATGGGCCGCGTCCACACACAGGCGTACGCGCGCGTACCGCACCACTTCCCCGGCCTGACCGTGCGCCCGCGCCTGGTGGCCGTCGCCGAGGAGGTCCCCGGGCGCGCGCGGGAGGCCGCCGACCGGTACGGGTTCGCCGCCGCCACCCGGGACTGGCGGGACATCGCCGACGACCCGCGCGTGCACGCGGTGAGCATCACCGCCCCGAACTTCCTGCACCGCGAGATCGGCGTGGCGATGGCCGAGGCCGGCAAGCACATCTGGATCGAGAAGCCGGTCGGGCTCACCTCGCGCGACGCGCGCGCGGTGGCCGACGCGGTCGCCGGGGCGGGCGTCCAGGGGACGGTCGGTTTCAACTACCGCAACGCACCGGCCGTCGAGAAGGCGCGGAACCTCATCGCCTCCGGCGCGCTCGGAAACGTCACCCACGCGCGCGTACGGCTCTTCAGCGACTACGCGGCCCACCCGGACGGCGCCCTCACCTGGCGGTACGAGCGCGAGCGCGGCGGCAGCGGGGTGCTGGGCGACCTCGCCTCGCACGGCGCCGACCTGGCGCGCTTCCTGCTGGGCGACATCGTCTCACTGACCGCCGACACGGCCGTGTTCGTCCCCGAGCGGGCGCGTCCCACGGGCGCGACGTCAGGGCACGCGCTCGCCTCGGGCGGCGTCCTCGGGCCCGTCGAGAACGAGGACTACGTCAGCTGCCTCCTGCGCTTCGCCTCGGGCGCGCGCGGGGTGCTCGAAGCGTGCCGGGTGTCCGTCGGCGAGCAGAACAACTACGGCTTCGAGATCCACGGCACGCAGGGCGCCGTCCTCTGGGACTTCCGCCGCATGAACGAGCTGCGCGTGAGCGTCGGTACGTCGTACCAGGACCAGCCCGTCAGCACGGTGTACGTCGGCCCCGGGGACGGCGAGTTCGCGGCGTTCCAGCCGGGGGCGGCGAACGCGATGGGGTACGACGATCTGAAGGTCATCGAGGCGTACCGTTTCCTCCGGTCGGTGGCGGAGGGGACGCCGTACGGCACGACCCTCGCGGATGCCGTGCGCAGTGCGACCGTCCTGGACGCGATGGCGCGGTCGGCGGAGAACCGGGGGTGGGTGGACGTGGAGCCGGACGACGACATGCGCCGATAATCCGACAAGAGCCAATCGGCCCTCCCTACAGATCGCCTACAGACCGCCGTTCACCTCCCCACCGGCATGTTGTACGGCGTCACGACCTGGATCGCCGACGCCACCACCGCCCCCGCCGGCGGCAGCGCCCCGTGCGCGCGCATCACCGTCTGGCACGCGTCCCGCATGTCCTGCCGCAGATCGTGATGCAGCACGGCGGAGATCCGCTGCTCCCGCAGCAGCCGCGTGTTGTCCTGGTCGAGGTCGTGCGCGACGAACACCGCGCACTCCCGCCCGAGGTCCGCGAACGCCCGGAGCGTCGCGTTGTTGCCGCCGCCGATGGAGTACACGGCGCGGATCTCCGCGTCCCGCTCCAGCGCGGCCCGCACCAGGTCGTACTGCGTCGCGTCCAGCCCCTGCCCCTCGGTGATCTCGACGAGCACGCGCGCGGGATGGCGTGCCCGCATCACGCTGCGGAACCCCATCTCGCGTTCCTCCTCGTTGCGGAACGACCCGCTGCTGATGCTGGTCAGGACGTTCCCGGGCCGTTCGCCGAGCCACTGCCCCATCAGGTAGGCGGCCGTGGCACCGGCGGCGCGGTTGTCGATGCCGACATAGGCCAGGCGCGCGCTCGCGGGCAGGTCGGTGACGAGGGTGACGACGGGGATGCCCGCGTCGACGAGGCGGCCGACGGCGTCGGTGACCTCGGGCGCGTCGGGGGCCTTGAGGATGACGCCCTGGGAGCCGCGCCGGGCGATGCGCTCCAGGGCGGTGACCGTCTCGCGCGCCGGGCCGGTCTCACGGAAGTGGAAACGGGAGCGCAGGACCGCCGGGTGCAGGGCGGGGAGTTCGGCCTCCAGGGCGGCGCGTACGGCCGTCGTGAACCGTTCCGGCGCCTGCATGACGATGTCCAGCATGAAGGTCCGCCCGACCAGCCGGACCTGCGTGCGCTGGCGGTCGAGGTCGGCGATGGCCCGCCGTACCTCCTGCTCGGTGGAGGCGCGCACGCCGCCGCGGCCGTTGAGGACGCGGTCGACGGTGGCCTCGCTGAGCCCCGCCTGGCGGGCGATCTCGCGGATCGGGAAGGGGTGGCCCACAGCTGACTCCTAAGACCTCACCGGCGCCGGTTCTTGAGGGGTTTTTGATGGCCTGCTGCCGGTTGTTCGAGGGGTTTGTGCTGACAAGAATGACAGAGCCGCAGTACCACGTGTCCCGAGTCGCCCTCCTGTGCACCGAAAGGACGAGGATGTCCTTCAGTTCCGAAGCTCCTGAGGCTCCTGAAGCTCCCGCGTCTGCCGCCTGGCTGACCGACCAGGACTGCGACCTGGACGCCTTCCGCGCGCTCGTCGAGCGCACCACCGACCTGGCCGACTACCCGCGCGCGCGTGCGGTCGAGGGCAACGTCCTCGTGTACGACAGCGAGGACCTCCCCGAGGGCCCCGAGCTGGTGCGCGCGTTCACCGACGGCCCCGGCGTCGTCCTGTTCCGCCGCGCCTTCCCCGACCTGGCCGTCGTCGACCGGCTGACCTCGGTGTTCGAGGCGCTCATCAACGAGCAGCGCGCGGCGGAGGCCCCCGCGGGCGACCACTTCGCGAAGCCGGGCGCCAACGAGCGCGTGTGGAACGCGCTGGAGAAGGCGGCCCTGTACGACCCGCCCGCGTTCGCCGACTACTACGCCAACCCCGTCGTCGCGCTGGTCTCCGGCGCCTGGCTGGGGCCCGGCTACCAGATCACCTCGCAGGTCAACGTCGTCAACCCGGGCGGGGCGGCGCAGACCGCGCACCGCGACTACCACCTGGGGTTCCTGTCGGCCGAGGCGGTCGCCGCGTACCCCGAGCACGTCCACCGCCTGTCGCCCGTCCTCACCCTCCAGGGCGCGGTCGCGCACTGCGACATGCCGGTGGAGTCGGGGCCGACGCTGTACCTGCCGTACTCGCAGAGATACACCCCCGGGTATCTGGCGTGGCACCGGCCGGAGTTCCAGGCGTACTTCAAGGAGCGGCACGTCCAGCTGCCGATGGGCAAGGGGGACGCGGTGTTCTTCAACCCGGCGGTGTTCCACGCGGCCGGCACCAACCGCACGCTCGACGTACGGCGGGTCGCGAACCTCCTCCAGGTGTCGTCGGCGTTCGGGCGGGCCATGGAGACCGTCGACCGGGAGGCGATCTCGAACGCCGTCTACCCGGCGCTCCTCCAGCACGCCGACGACCCGGCGTGGGTCGAGCGGGTGATCGCCGCGAGCGCCGAGGGCTACGCCTTCCCCACCAACCTCGACCGCGATCCCCCGGTCGACGGCATGGCCCCGCCCTCGCAGGCCGACGTCGTGCGGCGCGCGCTCGCCGAGGGCTGGACCACCCGTGCCCTGCGCGACGCGCTGCGCGCCGGTGCCGTACGGCGCGAGAGCTGAAAGGACCGGCATGACACTCCTCAAGGACAAGGTCGTCCTCGTCAACGGCGGCAGCCAGGGCGTGGGGGCGGCGATCGCACGGGCGGCCGTGCGCGAGGGCGCGCGGGTCGCGGTGACCGGCCGCCGCCCGGAGGCGGGCGAGGCGCTGGTGGCCGAGCTGGGGTCCGGCGCGCTGTACATCCGCGCCGACCTCGCCGACGCCGAGCAGGCCAAGGCCGCCGTGCGGACGGTCGTCGACACGTACGGCCGTATCGACTGCCTCGTCAACTCGGCGGGCCTCACCTCGCGCGGGACGCTCCTCGACACGACGCCCGAGCTGTTCGACGCGCACATCGCGGTCAACCTCAAGGGGCCGTTCTTCGCGATGCAGGCGGCCGTCGCCGACATGGTGTCGCGCGGCGAGCCGGGGACGGTCGTCAACATCATCACCTCGTCGGCGCACGGGGGTCAGCCGTTCCTCGCGCCGTACGTCGCCGCCAAGGCGGGGCTCGTCGGGCTCACCCGCAACGCCGCGCACGCGCACCGCTGGGACCGGGTCCGCATCAACGGGCTGAACATCGGCTGGACGGCCACGGAGGGCGAGGACGCGACCCAGCGGGCCTTCCACGGGGCCGAGGACGGGTGGCTCGCGGAGGCGTCCGCGAAGCTGCCGATGGGCAAGCTGGGCCAGCCCGACGAGATCGCCGACTTCGTGGTCCTGCTGCTGTCCGACCGGTCGGGCGTGGTGACCGGTTCGGTGATCGACTGGGACCAGAACGTGCTCGGCGGCCTCGACTAGACCTTCTTGTCATCTCTTCGCACCACCCCCTCTAGGAGCTGCACCCCCATGCGCATCGGAATCCTCGGCCTCGGCCGCATCGGCGCCTTCCACGCCGAGACCCTCTCCGGACTCGACGCCGTCGACTCCCTCGTCCTCACCGACCCGTTCGCCGATGCCGCGAAGGCCGCCGCCGAGAAGTTCGGCGGGGAGGTCGTCGACTCGCCCGAGGCGCTGCTCGCGGCGGGCGTGGACGGCATCGTCGTGGCCGCCGCGACCGACGCGCACCCGGCGCTGATCCGCGCGGGCGTCGAGGCGGGCATCCCCGTCTTCTGCGAGAAGCCGGTCGCGAAGACGATGGCCGAGGGGGTCGAGGTCCTCAAGGCCGTCCAGGGCAGCGGCGTACCCATCCAGATCGGTTACAACCGCCGTTTCGACGCCGGTTTCGTCGCGGCGCGCGCGGCCGTCCAGGCCGGTGAACTCGGCACCCTCCACACGGTCCGCTCCACGACCCTCGACCCGGCCCCGCCGCCCGCCGCGTACGTCGCCGGGTCCGGCGGCATCTTCCGCGACTGCTCCGTCCACGACTTCGACATCATCCGCTGGGTGACCGGCCGCGAGGTCACCGAGGTCTACGCCGTCGGCGGCAACCGGGGCGCCGACTACATCAAGGCCGCGAACGACGCCGACACGACGGGCGCGGTCCTCACCCTCGACGACGGCACCATCGCCGTCGTCTCCAACTCCCGCCACAACGGCCGCGGTTACGACGTCCGCATGGAGATCCACGGCTTCACCGACTCCATCGCGGTCGGCCTGGAGGACAAACTCCCCCTCCGCTCCGTGGAACCCGACGTCACCTTCCCCGCCGGCACCCCGCACGACTTCTTCATGGACCGCTTCACCGAGGCCTACCGCGCCGAACTGACCGCCTTCACCGAGGTCGTTGCGGGCACCCGCCCGTCCCCCTGCACGATCGAGGACGCCCTGGAAGCGGGCTGGATCGCGGACGCGTGCACACTGTCCCTGCACGAGCACCGCCCGGTGACGATCGCGGAGGTACGGGGGGCCTGAGGCGCGACACGCGAGGCGCCGTACGGCACGAACGCCTCCTCTGCCATCCTCTCCCCATGCCCACTCCCATCACCCCCGCCCGCCTCACCGACCTCCAGGAAGCCCTCGCCGACCACCCCCGCTACTGGGGCGAGCGTGACCTCCGCGCACTCCATCTCCGCGCCCTGGTCCAGGAGTTCCCGGAGACCTGCCTCGTGGCCCGCGCGGCGAACGGCATCCACGGCTACCTGCTCGGCTTCGTCACGCCGACAGGCACCGGGTACGTCCGTGTCGTCGCCGTGCGGGACGACGCGAGGGGGACAGGGCTCGGGCGGGCGCTGTACGGGGCGTTCAGCGAGGCGGCTCGGGCGCGAGGTGCCGTACGGCTGAAGGCGATCACCAGCACGGGCAACACGGGGTCGATCGCGTTCCACCGGGCGCTGGGGTTCGAGGTGGCGGTGGTCGAGGACTACAACGGACCCGGCGAGCCCATGGCCGTGTTCACGCGCCCGCTCTCCTGACCCGGGGAAGCCGCCGCAGCGCGAACACGCCGAGGGCGACGTGGAGCAACCCCGCCACGACGACCGCGACATGGAACCCGGCGACGAAGGCCGCCTTCGCGCCGGGCGCCAACCCGGGCGCGGAGTCGGAGAGTTCACCCTCCCCCTCAAGCCGGTACACGAACGCGGCCAGCGATCCGAGCAGGGCGATGCCGAGGGCGTTGCCGATCTCGTTGGCGGTCTCGGCGATCGCGGCTGCCGAGCCGGCGTGCGAGACGGGGACGGCGGCGACAGCCGTATCGGCGACGACGCTGAAGGAGATCCCGTACCCGACACCGGCGACGGCCGTGGCCGCCACGTACCACCCGAGGCCACCGCTCACCCCGGTGACGGCCAGCGTCAACACCCCTGCCGCGACGAGGAAGTGGCAGGCGACGAGCGCCGCCCGAGTCCCGATCCGGTGCACGACCCCCGGAGTGACGACACAGGTCACCGTCAGGACGACCGCCCCCGGGAGCGCGGTCAACGCCGCCTCCATGACGGTGAGTTCAAGAACCCGCTGAAGGTACACCCCGCCGAGATAGGCGGACGCGGACCACGCGGCCAGCGGCAGGAACCCGGTGACGGCGGCGACCGCGAAGACCCGGTCCCGGAACAGCCGGACGTCGATCAGCGGTTCGTCCAGGCGGAGTTGGCGCCGCACGAAGCTGACCAGAAGCAGGACGCCCACGGCTCCGGTGAACGCGCCGACCGCGTCCGGCCCTTCGGCGGCGAACCGCTTGACGGCATGGACGCTCAGCAGAATCCCGGCGGCGGACGTCACGACGCTCGGAAGATCCACGCGCCCGCCCCGCCC
>NZ_LIRL01001009.1 GCF_001419795.1 Streptomyces niveiscabiei | reverse complement strand
GTCACCCGCAAACCCCCCGCAACACCATCCCCACCGCAGCCTCAGCAACCGCCCCAGGATCCTCGACCCCCAGCTCGATGCGCCGCACAGCGGAATCCACCACGCCCTGAACCAGCATCGCCGCAAGCCGAGGCTCGGCGTGCCCGAGTTCCGCCAGTGCCTCGACGATCATCGCGACCAGCCCCCCGTGCGCGGCCCGGATCTTCTCCCGGGCCCCCGCGTCCAGCTCACTCGCGGAGATGGCGACCACAGCCCGATGCCGCCGGTCCCCGACCAGCTCCAACTGCTTGCGCACATACGCCTCGACCTTCCCCGCACCCCCCCGCGCCGCCCCCATGGCCACCTCGACCTCAGCGGCCCACACCGGGAAATCGACCTCGCACAGCTCCTCGACGACAGCCGCCCGGGACCGGAAGTACTCGTACACGGACGACCGCGCGAGCCCCGTCCGCTCGGCGAGCGCCGGAAACGTCAGCGCCTCCGTCCCCCCTTCGGACAACAGGGACCGAGCCGCGTCCAACAGGGCGGCTCGCTGCATCGACCGGTGCTCGGCCACGGAGGCCGCTCGAATCCTTGGCACGGCATCCACTGTACGGACGAGCCGCCCGGCACGGGAGTCTCACCTCCCGAACCCGGCCAGCTTCGCCCGCAGCTGGAGCACCGACTTCGTATGGATCTGGCTGACCCGGCTCTCGGTCACCCCGAGCACGTTCCCGATCTCCGCGAGCGTGAGCCCCTCGTAGTAGTAGAGGGTCACGACGGTCTTCTCCCGGTCGGGCAGCGTGTTGATGGCCCGCGCCAGAAACCTCCGCAGCTCCCGGTCCTCGGCGACCTCAACGGGGTTGTCGGCGGCGTGGTCCTCCAGCGTGTCCACGAAGCTGAGCCCGTCCCCGCTCTCGCTCCCGACGTGCAGCAGCTCGTCGAGCGCGACGACGTTGGCCAGCGACAGCTGACTGAACACGGCGTGCAGATCCTCGACGGCGATCCCCAGCTCCGCCGCCACCTCCTGCTCGCTCGGCGTCCGCCTGAGCCGCGCCTCCAGCGTCGCGTACGCCCGCTCCACGTTGCGCGCCTTCTGCCGCACGGACCGCGGAATCCAGTCCAGCGCCCGCAGTTCGTCGATCATCGCCCCCCGGATCCGGGTGATGGCGTACGTCTCGAACTTGATCTCCCGACCGACGTCGAACTTCTCGATCGCGTCGATCAGCCCGAAGATCCCGGACGACACGAAGTCCGCCTGCTCCACATTGGGCGGCAGCCCCACGCTCACCCGTCCCGCCACGTATTTCACGAGGGGCGAGTAGTGCAGGATGAGCTGCTCCCGCAGCCGTTCGTCCCCCGTCTCCTTGTACGACCGCCACAGCTCGTCGAGCGTCGAGGGAGCGGGCCGCACGCTGCCACCGTCCCGGGCGGCTGGGGGGACAGCCGTCCGGTCGGACCCGGAGGTGTGCTGGGGCATTCGTCGCCTTGTGCCGTTCTGCCGTGAGTACGTGAGGTAGGAGTGCCTACGGCCGGTCTGTGCCGGAATCCTCGTGAGCGTAGCGTGACAAAGCTGTCGCGGTGTGCGAAGAACGAGCCCCGGACGGTGCGCAGATACGTTCACTCTCCCGTCCCCCAGGGCTCCGCCCGGCACTCGTGTGATCTGTCGCGTCCGTCAACTGCCGGAATTCCCAAGGGGTTACGCGTTCCCTCGGACGGCCGAACCACGGGCCTCACCGCCCGCTCCGGGGGCCCCGAACGGACATCACCGCCTGGCGTGTCAACTTCCAGCTCTCGCCGTGTCGTTCGACGTACCCGAGCGCCCGCAGTTCGTACAGCCGGGCGACGGCGTCGTCCCTGGAGGTCAACGCGGCCCGCGCGATCTCCACGACACCGGCGGGCCGGTTGCCCGGCAGCGCGTCCAGCACCTGCGCGGTGGCCGCGCCCAGCAGATCCCGGGGCAGCACGGGCCCGCGCCGCTCGGGCCCCAGCTCCCCCATCTCCCCCACCAGCTCCACGACATCGGCGGCGTCCGTCACCACCTGCCCCTCGCCGCGCAGCAGTTCATGCACCCCCGCCGACAACGCGCTCGTCACCGGCCCCGGCACCCCCATCGTGTACCGCCCCAGCCGCAGCGCGGCCCGGGCCGTCACCAACGACCCGCTGCGCACGGCCGCTTCCACGACCACGGTCCCCCGCGTCAACGCGGCGATCACCCGGTTCCTGAGCACGAACCGGCTCGGCGTCGGGTGCGCTCCCGGCGGCAACTCCCCCACCACCAGCCCCTGCTCGGCGATCCGCTCGATCAACTCGGCATGCCCACGCGGATAGGCCCGGTCGACCCCGCAGGCCAGCACGGCGACAGTCGCCCCACCGACCCCGAGCGCCCCGCGATGAGCGGCCCCGTCCACCCCGTAAGCACCCCCGGAC
>NZ_LIRL01001008.1 GCF_001419795.1 Streptomyces niveiscabiei | reverse complement strand
GGAGATAGGTCACATCCTGGGTGAGATTGGATCACAAATCGGCCCGGAGTTCGGGGGAATCCCATACTCCGGGCCGACTACTACGTCAAGTGTCAATTCGACTACGTACGGCTGTCATTCGGACCGCCGAAGAGCCGCCGAAGCGCCGCCGAAGAGCCGCCAGGCACCCGCCAGGCACCCCGCCTAGCTGAGCCGCTCGATGACCATCGCCATGCCCTGCCCGCCGCCCACGCACATCGTCTCCAGGCCGAACTGCTTGTCGTGGAACTGGAGGGAGTTGATCAGCGTGCCGGTGATCCGCGCGCCGGTCATCCCGAAGGGGTGGCCCACGGCGATGGCGCCGCCGTTCACGTTCAGCCGGTCCAGGTCGATGCCGAGGTCGCGGTAGGAGGGGATCACCTGCGCCGCGAACGCCTCGTTGATCTCGACGAGGTCGATGTCGCCGATGCCGAGGCCCGCGCGCTTCAGCGCCTGCTTGCTCGCCTCGACCGGGCCGAGGCCCATGATCTCGGGGGAGAGGCCGGAGACGCCGGTGGAGACGATCCGGGCGAGCGGGGTGAGGCCCAGCTCGCGCGCCTTCGTGTCGGACATGATGACGACCGCCGCCGCGCCGTCGTTCAGGGGGCAGCAGTTACCGGCGGTCACCAGGCCGTCGGGGCGGAACACCGGCTTCAGGCCCTCCACGCCCTCCAGCGTCACGCCCGCGCGCGGGCCGTCGTCCTTCGACACGACCGTGCCGTCCGGCAGCGTCACCGGGGTGATCTCGCGCTCCCAGAAGCCGTTCTTGATGGCTTCCTCGGCGAGGTTCTGCGAGCGGACGCCGAACTCGTCCATGTCCCGGCGGGTCACGCCCTTCACCCGCGCCAGGTTCTCCGCGGTCTGGCCCATCGCGATGTACGGGTCCGGGACGAGGCCGTCCTCGCGCGGGTCGTGCCACGTCGAGCCCGTCGACTGCGCGACCTCCGCCGTACGCGCCTGCGCGTCCGCGAACAGGGGGTTCGTCGTGTCCGGGAGGCCGTCAGAGCTGCCCTTGCGGTACCGGGAGACCATCTCGACGCCGGCCGAGATGAAGACGTCGCCCTCGCCCGCCTTGATCGCGTGCAGCGCCATGCGGCTCGTCTGGAGCGACGACGAACAGTAACGGGTGATCGTGCAGCCCGGGAGGTGGTCCATGCCCATCTGTACGGCGACGATGCGGCCCAGGTTGTAGCCCTGCTCGCCGCCCGGCAGGCCGCAGCCCAGCATCAGGTCGTCGATGTCGTGCGGGTCGAGCTCGGGGATCTTCGCGAGCGCGGCCTGGATGATCGTCGCGGTGAGGTCGTCCGGGCGGAGGTCCTTGAGGGAGCCCTTGTTGGCGCGGCCGATGGGGGAGCGGGCGGTCGAGACGATCACGGCTTCGGGCATCACGGCTCCATTGACGTTCACGGATCAGCTGATGATGGGAAGTTACCCGTACGTATGGGGTTGGTCACGGGGGCGGTGGTGTGACCCTGGCCGCAATTGTCCAAGCGCTTGCTTGGACGGCCGGGGTGGAGGGGCGTACTGCTATGGTTACGCCACCGACAAGCCTCCCGGCGTGAACTCCCCGCCGCGGAGGCTTTTTTCATGCCTACACAGATCCAGATCCGTACGGCCACACCCGCCGACCGCCCCCTGATCGACCGCCTCTGGCTCATGTTCCGCCACGACCTCTCCGAGTTCCACGACGTCCTCCCCTTCCCCGACGGCACGTTCCGCGCCGAGCGCGTCGACTCGGCCCTCACGGACCCCGGCTGGGCCCCGTACCTCTTCCTCACCCCCGACGACCGCCCCCTCGGCCTCTCCTTCGTCCGCGCCCTCGACACCCCCACGGCCGTCATGAACACCTTCTTCATCGTCCGCGCCGCCCGCCGCCGGGGCCTCGGCCTCACCGCCGCCCTCGCCCTCCTCTCCCGCCACCCCGGCCCCTGGCAGATCCCCTTCCAGGACACGAACACCACCGCGGTCCGCTTCTGGCGCCGCGTCGCCACGACCGCCGCGGACACCTGGACGGAGGAACACCGCACCATCCCCGGCCACCCCGACCTGCCGCCGGACACGTGGATCTCGTTCGACACGGAGTCCGCCAGGCGGGAGCCACAGTCCTGACGACAGGGCCGACGGCCTGGCGGTGCGGGCGGGGCCGGGGCACGACCCGACGGCCCCGCCCGCACCGCACCCCGGGGCCGGGAGCCGCACGCCAACGCCGGACCCCCGAGGGGGGCGCGCGGGGAAGCCGGCCCGAGGGGAGGACGTACGGGCCCGGAGCCGCTCGGCTTTCTGCCCGCGCCGGATGCCCGAGCCGACTGCCCGCGTCGGACCTCTGCGCCGGGCCCCGAGCCGACCGGCGGGACCTGTACGGCGACCCCGCCAGCCCGCCAGCCCGCCAGCCCGCCAGCCCGCCCGCTAGCCAGCCCGCCGGGGCCCCTCGCCGGACCCTCCGATCCCGTCGCGGCCTGCTCGGGCGACGCCGTGACGGCGGGTCCCGCACAGCCGCGTTCACCGCCGG
>NZ_LIRL01001007.1 GCF_001419795.1 Streptomyces niveiscabiei | reverse complement strand
CCCGTAGCGGGCGTCTCCGGGCGGAGCCGCCTCGGGCGTCCCTCCGCCGATCCCTCACCGGGCACCTGACCAGCCCGGCCGATCCCACCACCACGACGAAACGACGAGGTACGTCATGTCCAGCACCAGCGTGTCCACCCCGCGACGCCGGTTCCGCGCAGTCGCGGTCCCGCTCGCCGTCGCCGCCGTTCTCGCCGGCAACGGCACCGGCGCACCGACCGCCCACGCCGCCGTTCCCGCCAGCCCCCGCACCGGCAACGCCGCCCCCGCCGCCCACCCCGGCGCGTACGGTTGAAGGCGTGTACCGGTTTCTGCTGACG
This sequence comes from Streptomyces niveiscabiei, assembly GCF_001419795.1. Taxonomy (GTDB): domain Bacteria; phylum Actinomycetota; class Actinomycetes; order Streptomycetales; family Streptomycetaceae; genus Streptomyces; species Streptomyces niveiscabiei. The sequence goes on along the minus strand of NZ_LIRL01001007.1, from coordinate 3,683 downwards.
CCTCGCTGGTGGGGAATCAACGTCTTCGTGCTGCTGGCCATCCCGTTCTGCGTGTTCATGGGGTCCTGGCAGCTGAGCCGGTTCGAGTCGCGGATGGACGACCACCGCGCGCTCGACCGGGCGGCGGAGACGGGAAAGTCGCAGCCCGCGCGGCCACTCGCCGAGATGCTGCCGGTGGACAAGGCGACCGTGGGCAAGCGGGTCACCGTCACCGGGCACTACGGGGAGCAACTCCTCGTCCCCGGGCGGGAGATCGAGCAGAAGAACGGGTACTACGTCCTCACCCTGCTGCGGACCGGCTCCGGGAAGGCCCTGCCCGTCGTCCGCGGCTGGCTCCCCGGCAAGGCGGGCGCCGCGAAGGCTCCCGCCGCGCCGCGCGGCGAGGTCAGCGTGACCGGTGCGCTCCAGGCGTCCGAGACGCCCGGGGACAACGGGGTCAGCGCGCGCGGCGGGCTGCCGGCCGGTCAGGTCGGCGCGATCAGCACCGCCTCGCTGGTCAACCTCGTGCCGTACGCGTTGTACGACGCGTGGGTGACGCTGGATAGCGCCGACCCGGGGATGACGACCGTGCCCGCCGAGGCGCCCGCCAACACCGGGCTCGACCTGAAGGCGTTCCAGAACCTCGGCTACACCGGCGAGTGGTTCGTCTTCGCCGGGTTCGTGGTGTTCATGTGGTTCCGGCTGCTGCGGCGCGAGGTGGAGGCCGCGCGGGACGCGGAGCTGGGGCTGACCGCCGAGGACGACACGGACGGCGGGAACGCCGAGGGTTCTGAAGCCGGCCCTTCGGTACTAACCCGCTAATACCTCAGAACCAGCTCCGCCTCACCCCACCTCAGGACGACGCCAGCACACCCGTCCGGTAGATCGTCCCCGCGCACGCGCCCTGCACGGTCGCCGTGACCGACGGCGACCCCGCGTCGGCCGTGTAGGTCACCGACACACTGCCCTCGGCGGTCGTGGCCCCGTCCTCCCGCATCAGCTGCGGACTCGTACCCGTGGTACCGCTGCTGGTGCTGGTCGTCTGCTCGGAGGGCGACGGCGAGGGCGACGGGGAGGACCCGGTGTCTCCCCCTGTGGTACTCCCCCCGGTGGTCCCCCCGTCGGAGGGGCACGAGGCCGACGGCACCCACGCGAACTTCACGTCGTACGCGGACCCCGGCGCCAGCGCGAACTGCGTGACGTACAGGGAGGGGTCCGGCAGAGCGGCGGCGGCATCACCGGCGGCGTGCTCGGTGACGCCGACCTTCGTGGCGTCGGCGGCGCCCTGCACCGCGGGGGAGAGCGCGACGGACCCGGCGACCGTACAGCTCGTGGTGGAGACGTTGACGACGCGGAACGTGCCGTACACCACGCCCGTGGAGTCCGGCCCGTCCACCGTCGAGGTCGCCGAGCCCAGCTGGTCGGCGGCGCAGGCGGGCGCGGTCGGACCCGGCGACGCGGAGGGCCCCGTACCGCTGGAGGCGGCGGCCCCCGGGGTCGGCTTGCCGGCGCCGGTCCCCTTGGGCTCCCCGGACCCCGTACCCGTAGTACCTCCGGTGGACTCGCCGACCTTCCCGGCGGATCCCCCGTCGGGGTTCTTGCCTCCCCCGGTGGAGCCACCGGTCTGGGACGCCTGGCCCGCGACGGCGGGGTCCGCGGTCTCGCCGACGCCGGAGACGGTCATCAGCGCGGGGACGGCGACCCCCGCGAACAGGGCCGCGGCGGCCACCCCCACGATCGCCTGCCGCTTGCGGGCCTTGCGCGCGGGGACCGCCCGGCGCAGGTGGTCGAGGGTGCCGTCGCGCGGCGCCATCTCGTCCACCGCCCGGTGCAGCATGCGGCGCAGCTCCAGCTCGTCCGAGTCGAGCCCGTCCGGGCCCTGGTCGTCGAGGTGGTGGTTCACAGTCCTGTTCCCAGCGTCTGGTTGCTTCGGTTCGGTCCCGTACGACGGCAGCGGTCCGCCCGTGTCGTACGGGGGGTGGCTACCTCCCAGGTAGTCCCCCCGTCCCTCCAGAGGGGTACCGTCCCTGTCCGGTTCCCCGCTCACGCCGACGCCTCCATCGCCGTACGCAGCGCCGCGATGCCGCGCGAGCCGTACGCCTTGACGGAGCCGAGGGATATGCCGAGGGTCTCGGCGACCTGGGCCTCGGTCATGTCGGCGAAGTAGCGCAGGACCAGGACCTCGCGCTGGCGGCGCTGGAGGCCCTTCATCGCCTTGATCAGGGAGTCGCGCTCCAGCTGGTCGTAGGCGCCCTCCTCCGCGCTGGCCATGTCCGGCATCGGCTTGGAGAGAAGCTTCAGGCCGAGGATGCGGCGGCGCAGGGCGGAGCGGGAGAGGTTGACGACGGTCTGGCGCAGGTAGGCCAGCGTCTTCTCGGGGTCGCGGACGCGTTTGCGCGCCGAGTGGACACGGATGAACGCCTCCTGGACGACGTCCTCGCAGGAGGCGGTGTCGTCGAGGAGGAGCGCGGCGAGACCCAGGAGGGAGCGGTAGTGCGCCCGGTAGGTCTCGGTGAGGTGGTCGACGGTCGTACCGGCGGCCACGGTGTCGTCGGCGTCGGCACGCGGGCCGGGGATGCGGGTGGGCCGCGTCGCGGGCATGGGCGCGATCACCGGCAGGCCGCCGGGCGCCCCGGCGACGCGGGGGCGGGCGGTCCGGCGGGGCGGACGCAGCGCCGCGCCACCGGTCGCCGCTGTGAAGTCGAGTACCTCTGCCACGTCAGTTGGACACGTGTACCCCGGGCGGGGTTGTACGTGTCGGCCGTCACTTTTCCGCACGGCACGGAGCGCGTGTCGTACTCAGGTACGTCATACCCGTAGGACTCCCCCGTCCCCGGTGCCGCCGACGGCATCGCCTGAATCGTTTCTCCACCGGCGCGCGCGCCGGTGGAGAAACGNNGCGCGCGCCGGTCCCGCCGGGTCGCGCGGTCGGCCGTCTGCCGGCCCGCGCCCCCTGATCTACCCTCATACGTCCCGCTCTTCCCCTATGTTCCCTATGTCCCATAGGAAGTGTCCCCATATGAAACGGGCGTCCCCACGCCCGTCCACAGGCTTACGACAGCTACAGCCCGTGGTCACACGCCTGCGCACCCGGGAAGGGTGACCGCAAAGACGCTCCCCGTACGCCGCTCGGTTGCGGTGTGCGGGGAGAAAAATCTTCGAACGCCGACCCGCCCGGGGACAAGGCGGCGCGACCGTCTTCCGGCTCACAGTCCTGACGTGGATCCTACAAAGCCGCCCCGCTCTGGCCAGCGGCTTTTCCCTCCGGGCCGGATCCCGGCGAGGTGCGGGGCGTCCACTCGGCCGCGATGAGCTCCGCGATCTGCGCGGTGTTGAGGGCCGCGCCCTTGCGCAGGTTGTCGNNGCCGGGGTCGGGAACTCGCCCGCCGCGGGGTCGTCGAACAGCACGACGCCCGGCGCGGTCGCGAGGATCTCGCGGGCACCGGCGACGGTGACCTCGTCCTGGAAGCGGGCGTGCACGGTGAGCGAGTGGGTGGTGACGACGGGGACGCGTACGCAGGTGACGGCGACCGGCAGCTTCGGCAGCCCGAGGATCTTGCGGGACTCGTCCCGTACCTTGCGCTCCTCGGAGGACCAGCCGTCCTCGGTGAGCGACCCGGCCCACGGGACGACGTTCAGCGCGATCGGCGCCGCGAACGGCCCGGTGTCGTCCCCCACCACCCGGCGTACATCTCCAGGGGTAG
>NZ_LIRL01001006.1 GCF_001419795.1 Streptomyces niveiscabiei | reverse complement strand
GCACGTCAATTGACGTGCCGTGCCACTTCCGCACCACCCGTCCATCAGGAAACCTGCGCTTCACAGAGCTCGGACCCATTGGACACCCGATCTTGTCGCGCCGTTCTGACATGACCTCGACACTGTGGCAGTTCGTCACCCCCAGGAGGCCCTTTTCCATGCGCAGACTCCTCGCCTGTCTCGCCACCGCCGCTGCCGCGGTGGGCGCGCTGACCGCGACCACCACCCCGGCGTCGGCGGCGACGTCCGGCAGCTTCAGCGTGCTCACGTACAACGTCGCCGGCCTGCCGGAGTCGCTGTCCAGCGCCTCGACGCCGCGTGACACGAGCACGACCGAGATCGGCCGGCGGATCGCGCCGTACGACATCGTGAACGTGCAGGAGGACTTCAACTACCACGCGTACCTGTACTCGACCGATACGCACGCCAACCGCACGGCGACCAGCGGCGGCGCGGGGATCGGCAGCGGGCTCAACACCGTCTCGAACTACGCGTGGGACGGCGACGACTTCGAGCGGGTCCGGTGGACGTCCTGCCAGATCGACTCGGGCGACTGCCTGACCCCCAAGGGCTTCAGCTTCATGCGGGAGCGGCTCGCGGAGGGCGTGTACGTCGACTTCTACAACCTGCACACCAACGCGGGCACGAACGACGGCGACCAGGCGTCCCGCGCGAGCAACCTGAGCCAGCTGACCGCGTTCATCAACAGCCACTCGGCGGGCAACGCGGTCGTCGTGATGGGCGACACCAACACCCGGTACACGCGCGCCGCCGACACGATCGGCGAGTTCGCGGCGGCCAACGGCCTCACGGACGCGTGGGTGAAGCTGGTGCGCGGCGGCACTCCGCCCGCGAAGGGCGCCGACGCGCTGGTGTGCGACCAGACCGGCGCGACCGTGCCGAACACGTGCGAGGTCGTCGACAAGGTCCTGTACCGCGGCAGCACGCTGGTGACGCTGAACGCGACGTCGTACAACAACGAGCACGCCAAGTTCCTGACCTCGGACGGCAAGATGCTCTCCGACCACGACCCGATCAGCGTCGGCTTCACCTGGTCGCAGAGCCCCGACTTCCAGCTCAGCGAGCAGTTCGGCGGCCCGCACGGCGACTACTTCCAGGACCTCCCGAAGGTCGCGGCGGGCGCCCGCGCCACGACGCTGTCCCTGCGCGCCGGCACCCGCGTGGACCAGGTCGGCCTGACTCTCTCGGACGGCACGGCGCTGACCCACGGCGGTACGGGCGGTACGGTCTCCTCCCTCACCCTGGCGTCCGGCGAGTACGTGACGTCGGCGTTCCTGTGCCAGGGCCAGAAGGACGACCACACCCGGGTCTTCTACGCGAAGTTCACCACCAGCCAGGGCCGTACCCTCGCCGGTGGCACCACCACCTCGGACTGCGTGACGCGCACCGCCCCCGCCGGCTGGCAGATCGCCGGCTTCCACGGCCGCGCCTCGGACGAGCTGGACAAGGTCGGCCTCATCTACACGAAGCGCTGACGCTCGGATCGGGCGGGGCCACCGGCCTCGCCCCTCCCAGCAGGTCGGCACCCAGGGGCGTCACCCGGTGCACCACCGCGTTCGCCTGGCGCCGGCTGGAGATCAGGCCCGCGCGCCGCAGGACCGCGAGGTGCTGACTGGCGGAGGAGATCAACACGTCGGCTTCGTCGGCGAGTTGGGTGGTGTTGCCGCCGTGCGCCGCGGCCTGGAGGACGGCGGCGCGGCTGCGGCCCAGGAGGTCCGTGAGGGGCTGGGAGTGGCCCAGGGCGGTGGGGTGGGTGCGCAAGGAGACGGGGTGGACGAGAACGGGAGTGGCGTCCTGCCGGACGAGGGTGATGGGGAGGCTGTGGCAGAAGTAGGAGGGAACGAGGAGCAGGCCCCGGCCGTCGAGGCGCAGTTCGCGGTCGGTGGGGTAGGCGACCTCCAGGACGGGGGGCCGCCAGCGCAGGTGCGGGGAGAGGGAGGACAGGAGGGTTTCCGTGCCGCCGTTCGTCATCAGGTCGGCCGCGCGGGCGTGTTCGCGGGCGACGCTGTCGTGCATGGCGGCGCGGAAAGGGTGGACGGCGACGCGGTGGTAGCGGTGCACGGCGTGGGCGAGGTGATGGACGTCGCCGGTCGCGAGGGTCCTGACGCCGAACGAGGAACGCGAGCGGGCGGGGAGGAGGGCGAGGTCCTCCCGGATGCGGGCCGGTGGGGTGCGCAGGACGGGTTCGAGAGCGTCGGGCAGGTCGGCCGCGGCGCCGTAGGGGGTGAGGAAGTCCGGAAAGTAGCCGCGGGGCGGGATGAGGTGGCCCAACAGGCCGGTGGCGGACGGGAGTCGGGCCGCGACGGCGCCGAACCAGTGCGCGCCCGCCGGGCCGGTCGGGCGCTCGGTCAGCCACTGGACGCTGAGGGCGGTCTCCCACATCAGCGCGGGCGCGCGGGCCAGTCTCACGCGTCCGAGGTCGGCGGCGGTCATGTGGATGCGCAGCATGTCGTTCCCCCTGGAGCGGTCCCCCGGCGCCCTGTCCATCGGACAGGGTCAAGGGGTGCCTTGCCACGCTACTTTCCCCGCGGCAGGCGATTCATCACCTTTGCCGGTGCTCGGCTCCGTCGCGGTGAGCGAGTTTCAGACGGGGATGAAAGGGGTGCGAGCGACCCCGGCGCTTCGCCAGAGTTCCGGCGAACGGTCCGAAGAGTCACGGGAGTTCGAGGAGGACTCGTACGATGCTCATCAAACGACTGCTGGTGTCCGCGATCGGCCTGCCGGCGCTGATCGCGGGTGCGCTGCTCGCCACCACCCCCGCCCAGGCCACCACCCCCACCCAGGCCGCGGCCTCCGCGCAGGACACCGCGGGGGTGCGGTGGGTGCGGCTCCCGGCCGCGCCCGCCGCCTCGCCGGCCGGCCTGCGGGCCACGGCGCCGTCGGCCAGCCCGGCCCCCGGATACACGGACTACGACCCGGGTTCCATCGCCTCCTGTTCTCGCGGCGTCCTGTGCACGGCCGTGTGGAACCCGGTCAACAACAAGTGGCGCCAGTTCAACCTGTCCGCGTGCAACCTGTACCGGCTGGCCTACTGGCAGGGCGGCGGCAGCTACTTCAACAACCAGACCGGCGGTGTGACGTCGTACTTCTACGGCCAGACCGGCAACGAGCTGCTCCGTTTCACGCCTGACCGGACGCAGCACGGGTACAACTGGGACGACGTGTACTCGATCCGCAACTGCTGACCGCCGCCAGCGTCAGTCACGGGGGCCGCTCGGGACACCGAACCACCGCTCCAGGTGTCCGAGCAGGTCCCCTTGGTCGTCCCCGGCCCACGCCACGTGTCCGTCGGGCCGCAACAGCACGGCGGGTACGTCGAGTTCCTCGCTGACGTCGACGACGTGGTCCACCCGGTCGGCCCAACCCTCGGCCGAGAGGCGTCCGTTCTGGTCCAGCAGGACGCCGCGCCCCGTCCGCGTGAGCTCGTAGAGCCGCCCCCGCTTCAGCGCGACGTCGCGCAGCCGCCGTCCCACCAACTCGTGTCCGGCGCCGAGGTCGTAGCGCACCCCGATCGCGGTGACCTTCTCGATGAGGTACCGATTGACCTCCTCGAACTCCATCAGCTCCGCGATCAGCCGCCGCACGGCGCGCGCTCCCGGCCCGGAGGACAGCAGCTCGCTCTGGGCCCGCGTGTTGTCGAGGACGGCCGCCGCGACGGGGTGCCGTTCGGCGTGGTAGGTGTCCAACAGCCCTTCCGGCGCCCACCCGTTGACCGAGGCGGCGAGTTTCCAGCCCAGGTTGAAGGCGTCCTGGATGCCGAGGTTGAGCCCCTGGCCGCCGGTCGGCGGGTGGACGTGCGCGGCGTCCCCGGCGAGCAGCACCCGTCCCACGCGGTAGCGTTCGGCGAGCCGGGTGCCGTCGCCGAAGCGCGAGATCCAGCGGGGTGAGTGGACGCCGAGGTCGGTCCCGGCGAACTCCCGGAGCCGCTGCTTGAATTCCTCCAGGGTCGGCGGGGTCCTGCTGAACCCTTCGGCGGGGACGATGACGCGGTACACGCCGTCGCCGAGCGGCATGGTGCCGAACCGCTCGCTCTTCTTGCGGACCTCGGCGACGACGGCCGCCAACTCCTCGTCGGACACGCCGACTTCGAACTCGCCGAGCATCGTCTCGGACACGGCGGGCTCACCCGGGAAGCCGACGCCGAGGAGTTTGCGTACGGTGCTGCGTCCGCCGTCGCAGCCGACGAGGTACCGGGCCTGGACGCGGCTCCCGTCGACGAGTTCGGCGGTGACGCCCTCGTCGTCCTGGGTGAGGCCGACCAGTTCGGTGCCGCGCCGGAACTCCGTACCGGCCTCGGCGGCGTGTTCGGCGAGGAGGCGTTCGGTGGTGGGCTGCGGGACGGCCAGGATGTACGAGTGGGCCGTGTCGAGCCCCTCGGGCCACGGCGTACGGATGGCGGCGAAGATGCCGCCCACCGCGAACTGCTGCCCGAGCGGCAGGAAGCGGTCCAACAGGCCGCGCTGGTCCAGGACTTCGATACTGCGCACGTGCAGTCCGAGCGCCCGGGACCGGCCGCTGGGCGCCGGGTCCCTCTCGACCACGAGTACGCGTACGCCGTGCAGCCGCAGTTCGGCGGCGAGCATGAGGCCGGTCGGTCCGGCGCCGGCCACGATCACGTCAAACATCGGTAACCCCCTTGAGAACAGGGGGGATTCTTCGGCATGAGGGGGGCCTTGTGGCAAGGCCCCCCATCAGCTATACCTTGGGAAGGGCGGGAAGATCATTTCCCTTCGGCGCCGGAGCGCGGTCTCAGCCGGATCGCGAACCGTTTGAGCAGCGGCCACAGCAGCACCACGAGGACGACCGCGTAGACGGTCACCGAGAACGGCGTGTCGACGAGCCCGGACACGCTCCCGTCGCTGATCTGCAAGGCCCGGCGCAGCTGTTGCTCGGCGTTGGGGCCGAGGATCACTCCGATGACGGCGGGCAGCACCGGCAGCCCGTAGCGCCGCATCCCGAACCCGATCAGCCCGATGATCAGCAGGATGACGAGGTCGATGACCTCGCCGCCGACCGCGTACGCGCCGACGGCCGCGAAGAAGAGGATGCCCGCGTAGAGGTAGGGGCGGGGGATGCGCAGGAGTTTCGCCCAGACCGGCGCGAGCGGCAGGTTGAGGGCGAGCAGCAGGACCATCCCGACGAACAGGGACGCGATGAGGCCCCAGACGAGGTCGGGTTCGTTCTCGAAGAGGAGGGGGCCGGGCTGGATGCCGTACTGCTGGAACGCGGCCAGCATGACGGCGGCGACGGCGGTGGTCGGCAGGCCCAGGGTCAGCATGGACACGAGCGTTCCGGCGGCCGAGGCGGACGCCGCCGACTCGGGCCCGGCGACGCCCTCGATGGCACCCTTGCCCCACTCGTCCTGGTGCTTGGAGAGGCGTTTCTCCGTGACGTACGACAGGAAGGTGGGGATCTCGGCGCCGCCCGCCGGGATCGCGCCGAAGGGGAACCCGATGAACGGGCCGCGCAGCCAGGACTTCCAGGTGCGTCTGACGTCGTCGCGGCCGAGCCAGGGCCGTCCGACGGGGATCGCCTTCCCTGTCGTACGGCGCAGGTGGGCGGCGACCCACAGGGCCTCGCCGATCGCGAAGAGGCCGACCGCGACGATCACCACGTCGATGCCGTCGGCGAGTTGGAGGGAGCCGAAGGTGAGGCGCTGCTGGCCGGTCATCTGGTCGAGGCCGACGAGGCCGAGGGTGAGGCCGATCAGCAGGGAGGCGAGGCCGCGCAGCCGGGAGGCGCCGAGGACGGAGGTCACGGCGATGAACGCGAGGACCATGATGGCGAAGTAGTCGGGCGCGCCGATGTCAACGGCGAGGTCGGCGACCGTGGGGGCGAGGACGACGAGGAGGATCGTGCCGATCATGCCGCCCGCGAAGTGGCCGACGGCAGCGGCGGCGAGGGCCTGCGCGCCGCGCCCCGACTTGGCCATGGGGTTGCCCTCCATGGCGGCGACCACGGCGGCGCTCTCGCCGGGGGTGTTGAGGAGGATCGAGGTCGTGGAGCCGCCGAACATGGCGCCGTAGTAGATCCCGGCGAACATGATGAACGCACCGGTCGGTTCGAGGCCGTACGTCACCGGCAGGAGCAGGGCGACCGCCATCGCGGGGCCGATGCCGGGCAGGACGCCGATCGCGGTGCCGAGCAGGACACCGAGCGCGGCCCAGAGCAGGTTGACCGGTGTGAGGGCCGTACCGAAGCCGTCCACGAGGGAGTTGAGGGAATCCATGTCACAGCACTCCCATGAGGGGGCCGCCGGGCAGCGGCACGCCGAGCAGGTGGTCGAAGAGGATGTAGGTGACGAAGGAGAGGACGGCTGCGATCAGCGGGTCGCGGTCGAAGCGGCGGCTGCCGAGGACGAACGCGGCGCCCCAGAAGAGCAGCGCGCCGGCGACGGGGAAACCGGCGGGTTCGATGAGGACGGCGGCGGCGAGGAACACCCCGGCCAGGCCCAGCACGGCACGCCAGTCGGCGGGTTCACCGAGGTCGATGTCCTCGCCGGACTCCGCCTCACCCCGGCCGCCGCGCAGGACGTCGACGGCGAGGAGGACGGCGATCAGCAGGAGCCCGGCGCCGACGGCGACGGGGACGGTGCGGGGGCCGACGGGGCCGCGCTGGCCGATGTCGATGTCCATCGTGAGGGCGTCGGTCAGGACGAGGACGCCGAGCGCCAGCAGGAGGGCGCAGACGCCGAGTTCGGAGCGTTCACGCCACCAGGCACGGTTGATCACAGCCCCAGCTCCTTCAGTACGGACACGACGCGCGCGTCCTGCTCGTCGAGGAACGTCCCGAAGGCGTCGCCGCTGAGGAACGCGTCGTCCCAGCCGTTGCGTTTCAGGGACTCCTGCCACTCGCTGGACCCGTGCAACTCCTCGAAGAAACGGACGAGTTTCTCGCGCTGGGCGTCCGAGATGCCCGGAGGGGCCACGATGCCGCGCCAGTTGGTGAACTCGACGTCGTACCCGGCTTCTTGGAGCGTCGGCGCGTCGAGCCCGGCGACGCGTTGCGTGCCGGTGACGGCGAGCAGGCGCAGTTCGCCGGACTTGATCTGGTCGAGGTACTCGCCGACGCCGGAGACCCCGAAGGCGACCTTGCTGCCGAGGATGGAGGCGAGGAGTTCACCGCCGCCGTCGAAGGGGATGTAGTTGACGTCCTTCGGGGTGATGCCGGCAGCGCGCGCCATCAGCATGGGGGCGAGGTGGTCGGGTCCGCCGGGCGCGGAGCCGCCGCCGACGGGGAGTCTGCCGGGGTTCTTCCGCCAGGCGTCGACGAGGTCGCGGATCGTCCGGTACGGCGAGTCCGCCGCGACCACGACGACGTCCTGTTCCTCGGTGAGGCGCGCGATGGGCGTCGTGTCGGCGAGGGTCTTGGGCGCGTCGTTGGAGCGGGCGGCGCCGACCACGCCGAGGCCCATCGACATCGCGAGCCGTCCGTTGCCGTGTTCGCCGACCAGGCGGGCGAGGCCGACGGTGCCGCCGGCGCCGGGGAGGTTGAACACCTCGATGTTGTGGGTGAGTCCGGCGTCCTCGGCGTTGCGGGCGGCCGTGCGGGCGGTGATGTCGTAGCCGCCGCCGGGCGAGTTGGGGACCATGAAGCGCAGGCCGGGTATCCGGGTGCCGGTCTCGGCGCCGTCGCCGGTGGCCAGCAGCGGGGGTCCGAGCAGCAGCAGGATCGCGGCTGCGAGCAGGGCGAGCGGGGTGCGCAGGCGCACGGGTGCCACCACCTGTCGTCGTACGGGGAGTTACGGGGATTACGGGGAGTTGGGGTGCGGGGTGTCCATAGGGTGCCCGTGCGCCGGACGTCCGTCGCGCTTGCGCAAGCAATGGACGTTCTGGTCTTTGTGGTCGGAACGCCGGTCAGCCCAGACCCAGTTGGGTCACCAGCCGTGCCACGAACGTGTCCTGCTGCGCCAGGAACTCCCCGAACGCGTCCCCCGGCAAGAACGCGTCGGTCCACCCCCGCCGCGCCAACTCCTCCTGCCACTGCGGGGTTTCGTGCACCGCGCCCAGCGCCTGGACCCACCGCCGCCGGTCCCCGGCGCTGATCCCGGGCGGCGCCACGATCCCCCGCCAGTTGGTGAACTCCAGGTCGATCCCGGCGGACTTGAGGGTCGGCACCCCGGGAAGCGCGGCGACCGGCGAGGCCCCGGTCACCGCGAGGACCCGCAGCTGTCCGGCCTCGATCTGGTACAGGAACTCCCCGAACCCGCTCGTCCCGAACGCCACTTTCCCGTCGAGCAGCGCGGGCAGCAGTTCGCCGCCGCCCCCGTCGTAGGACACGTACCGCACGTCCCGGGGCGCGATCCCGACCGCCTTGGCGAGCCGCATCGGCAGGAGGTGATCCGGCCCGCCGGGAGACGACCCCCCGCCCACGGTCACCTTCGCGGGGTCGGCGCGCCAGGCGTCGACGAGTTCGCCGACCGTCCGGTAGGGCGAGTTGTCGGGGACGACGACGGCGCTGGCCTCCTCGATGAGGCGGGCCAGCGGTGTCGTGTCGGCGACGGTCGCCTCGGGCCGTGCGAGGTGGGAGGCGCCGACGACGCCGAGGCCCATCTGGAGGGCGAGGCGCCCGTTGCCGCGTTCGTTGACGGTGCGGCGCAGGCCGACGGTGCCGCCCGCGCCGGGCAGGTTGAAGACCTGGACGTCGGCGGCGATGCCGGTCCGGTCCATGACGCGGGCCATGACGCGGGCGGTGGTGTCGTAGCCGCCGCCGGGCGTGTTGGGGACCATGATGCGCAGCCCGTCGCGGGTGCCGTCGCCGCACGCGCCGGTCAGCAGGAGCGCGGGCAGGGCCAGGCGCAGGCGATTCCTCATGACACCTCTCTTCCGCAACCCGCCGGGCGGGCGCCATGATTGTGCGCCACGGCAGCCGGTGAGATCGAGTGGACGGTGGGTACCACGTTTCGTCGCCAGACCCTCGCGGGCGAGATGCTGGTGCTCCAGATGGCGATCGTGGTGGTCGTCCTGGTGGCGGTTGCCGCGATCTCGCTGACCCAGTCGGAGGCGACGTTCCACCGGGTGGAGGGCCGCCGGGTCGGTGCGCTCGCCGAGCAGCTCGGCGCGAACCCCCTGGTCCGCAGCCGTCTTTCGCGCCCCGCGCCTCAGGAGGCGCTCGCGCCGCTGGTCCATTCGACGCAGGCGCAGTCGGGGGTGACGTCGGTGACGGTGGCCGACGCGGGCGGCAGGATCGTCGCCGCGACGGACCCGACGCTGGTCGGCAGGGTGCTGCCGAAGGTCCGGCCGGGCCGTGGCTGGTCCGGTTCGCTGGCCTTGGACGGCAGCCGTGAGCTGGTCGCGCAGGTCCCGGTGCTCGCGGAGACGCAGCGCGACGTCGGCGAGCATCTGGGGACGGTGATGGTGGGCGTGGCGTCCCCGACGGCGTGGCAGCGCCTGAGCGGCGCGTCCTCGTACCTGCTGGCCTACCTCGGGGTCGCCGGGGTCCTCGGTCTCGCCGGTTCCTGGCTGCTGGCCCGGCGGGTGAAGCGCCAGACGCTGGGCCTGGAACCGCGCGAGATCGCGGGTCTCGCCGAGCACCGGGAGGCCATGCTGTACGGCATCGCCGAGGGCGTCGTCGCGCTCGATCCGCAGGGCCGGCTGACCCTCGTCAACGAGGTCGGCCGGCGCCTCCTCGACCTCCCCGAGGACTGCGTGGGCCAGAGCCTCGCCGAACTGGGTGTGGAGGGGCGGCTGCGGGACGTCCTCGCGGAGGGCGCCGACCGGCGGGACGAGGTCGTCGTACGGCGCGGCCGGGTGCTGGTGCTCAACCGGATGGCCGTGTCGAAGGACGGGCGGCTGCTGGGGTCGGTGACAACGCTCAGGGACCGCACGGAACTTGCTCGACTGGAGCGGGAGATCGGGGCGTTCCGCAGTACGTCGGAGCTGTTGCGGGCGCAGGCCCACGAGTTCGCGAACCAGTTGCACACCATCTCCGGGCTGATCCAGATCGGGGAGCAGGAGGAAGTCGTCCACTACATCCGGGCGTTGAACCAGCGCCGCCAGTCGCTGGACGTGACGCTCAGCCGTCGGGTGCGGGACACGGCCGTCGCGGCGCTGCTCACGGCGAAGGCGTCGCTTGCGGCCGAACGGCGGGTCACGCTACGGGTGTCGGAGCGGACCTCGCTGGAGCGGCTGGCGCCGGAGGACGCGGCCGATGTCGCCACCGTCGTGGGGAACCTCGTGGACAATGCGGTCGACGCTGCGGCCTCGGGGGGCGGCGATCCGTGGGTGGAGGTCGAGGTGCGGCAGGACGCGACCGGGGTGGAGATCGTGGTGCGCGACTCGGGGCCCGGGGTGGCGCCGGAGCTGGCGCGGGAGGTGTTCACGCATGGGTTCACCACGAAGGCCGCCGAGGGCGGTGAGCGTGGGATCGGGCTGGCGCTGACGCGGCTCGTGTGCGAGCGGCACGGCGGGGAGATCCAGGTCGACGGGTCGGTGTTCACGGCCCGGATGACGGTCAGAGCGGCGCAGGGAGCGGACCGGTGATAGACGTCCTCGTGGTCGACGACGATTTCATGGTGGCGAAGGTGCACCGCACGTTCGTGGAGCGGGTCGAGCCGTTCCGGGTGGTCGGCACGGTCGGTACCGGCGAGGAGGCGGTGCGGGCCGTCGGGGCGCTCTGCCCCGACCTGGTCCTGCTCGACCTGTACCTGCCGGACGTCTTCGGCCTCGACGTCGTCTCCCGGCTGCGCGCGGCCGGGCACGACTGCGACGTGATGGTCATCAGTGCCGCCCGCGAGGCGGACACGGTGCGCGGGGCGGTGCGGCAGGGGGTCGTCGACTATCTGCTGAAACCGTTCGAGTACGAGGACCTGCGCCCGCGTCTGGAGCGGTACGCGGCGCGGCGGTCCCGTCTCCTGACGACCGTCGTACGCGGTCAGGCCGACGTCGACCGCGTGCTCGCCGGCTCCTCTGCGCCCGGCGGCACGCTGCCCAAGGGGATGAGCGTGGAGACCGCCGAACTGGTCGAACGCGCGCTGCGGGACGCCGACGGGGTGCTGTCGGCGACCGAGTGCGCGGCACTGACGGGGATCTCCCGGGTGAGCGCGCGGCGGTATCTGGAGTACTTCCACACGGCGGGCCGTGCGGACGTGTCACTGCGGTACGGGGTGACGGGGCGGCCGGAGCGGCGGTACGGGTGGCGGGTGTGAGCGCTGCTTGCGCGGCAGAGGGGAGCGACGGCGCGTTCCCCGTGTTCCTCTCGGGAGTGAGGTTCAGGTCTCGTCGGCGAGTCCGGCGTCGTGGGCGAGGACGGCGGCCTGGACGCGGTTGGCGCAGTCGGTGCGGGTGAGGATGCGGCTGATGTGGGCCTTGACCGTGCCCGCGCTGAGGTAGAGCGCGTCGGCGATCTCGGCGTTGGAGAGGCCGGCGGCGAGGAGGCGCAGGACGTCGAGTTCGGCGGGGGTGAGGCCGGCGAGGCGGGCCTGGGCTGTCTCGGTGTCGCGGCCCGACCGGACGTGCCGGTCGAGGAGGCGGCGGGTGATGCGGGGCGCGAGGACCGGCTCACCGCGCGCCGCGAGCTGTACGGCGCGGATCAGGTCGGCGGGCCCGGTGTCCTTGAGGAGGAATCCGCTCGCGCCGGCCCGCAGGGCGCGGGTGACGCTGGCCTCCTCGCCGAACGCGGTCAGCATCACGACGTACGTGCGCGGCGACAGTCTGGTGATGTCCTCGGCGGCTGCGATGCCGTCCCGGCCCGGCATCTGGATGTCGAGGAGGGCGACGTCGATCTCCTGCACCCGGCAGGCTTCGGCGGCCTCCCGCCCGTCTCCCGCCTCGGCGACCACCTTGATGTCGTCGGCGTTCTCCAGGATCAGCCGGATCCCGGCCCGCATCAGCGCTTCGTCGTCGGCGACCAGGACTCGGATCATCGGCTCAGTCTATGAGATGCCGTCCGGTCCTCGGGGTGGCGGCCGGTCCCTGGCGTACCGCTGGTGCCGCTCGACTCGTGCGACCGCTTTCCCCCGCTCACCTGACGAACTCCGTGACCGCCAGGATCAGCAGGAACGCCACTGTCGGCAGCACGATCGTCACCGCGAGGCATCCCGATCCGAGCACGCGGGGCCAGGTCAGGATCTCGTCCGCCGCCGGGGTCCAGGCCGCTCGGCCGCCGGGGTCGAAAGCCGTCCCCGTCCCCTCCCCCGGCAACCAGGCCGCGATGCGGAAGCCGCCGTCGGCCAGGGTTCCCGCCTCGAACTTTCCGCCGAGCAGCGAGACCCGTTCCTCGCAGCCGACCAGGCCGCTGTTGTTCCCGCCCTGGGACCGGACCCCGGCGTTCGGTGCCGCGTTCGTCACCGACACCTCGACCGCGCCGGCCGCGTCCCTGACGACCACTCTGGTCGGCGCCCCCGCCGCGTGTTTCAGCGCGTTGGTCAGGCCCTCCCGGACGACCCGGTGGATGGCCTGCCGGGTCCGGAACCCCGTCTCCGCCGAGTCCTGCACGGACCAGTCCAGCTCGACGCTGCTCCCCGCCCGCCGGGACTCCTCCACCAGCGCGGCGATGTCCTCGCGGGTGCCGCGTTCCTCCCCCGCGAGGTCCGTGTGGCGCAGGACGCCGAGGATCTCGCGGAGTTCCTGCATGGCCGTACCTGCGGTGGTGCGCAGGAGTTCGGCCTGGCCGGACAGTGCGGGTGCCTGGCGGGCGGCGGCGAGTTCGAGGGCTCCGGCGTGGACGGAGATGAGGCTGAGGCGGTGCCCGAGGAGGTCGTGCATCTCGCCCGCTATCCGGTTGCGCTCCTGCATGCGGGCCGCCTCGTCGGTGAGGACGCGGGCCTGTTCCAGGTAGGCGTTGCGTTCCTTGAGGAGTCTCACCAGGGGGCGCCGCCTGCCGAGCAGCGTCCCCGCGAGGGCGGGGAGCACCAGAAGGACCACCGCCGAGGCCGCGCCGCCGCCGAGGTTCAGCAGCAGGTCGCCGGACCAGATCAGCGACTTGGTGACGGTGAGCACCAGGACGAGAGCGCAGGAGATCCCGACGGTCCGCCACGGCCGTACGACCCGGCGCGCGGCGGCCAGCACGACGAGGGGGGCGATCGCCATCGTCCACACGTTCTCGCCGACGACCAGCACCGAGGCGCCCAGGACGGCGGCGGTGGGCCTGATCCGCCGGGCGGGGACGAGCAGGACCGCCACCCCCGCTTCGAGGACGGCCGACACCAGATGCACCGGGGGTGCGAGCAGCAGGGGAAGCAGGGAGAAGAGGGCGGCGAGCGTGCAGAGGAACAGTTCGCGGCGGACCGTGCGCCGGTCGGCGCCGCGTACGGCCGTCCTGATCGCCTCGGCCTCGGCGCGCAGCCTCGGCAACCGTGACATCCGTGCGTCCGCGAGCAGGTGACGCATGTTCTCCCCTCCGCTGCCGTTCTCCCAGGGGGAACGGTAGCTGTCGGGTGTCACGCGCCCAGCAGGGGAGTCAGGTCGGCGCGCAGGGCGGCGACGTCCAGGTCCAGGAGTCCGGCGACCGTCTCGTCGTCGAGGAGGGCGGCCAGCATGTGGACCGTGCCGGTCGTGAGGGCGCCGTGCTCGGCGGCGGTGAGGCGGGCGACGTCGGTGACGCGCTGGGCTGCGGGGGTCATCTCCACGGTGCCGTCCTCGGGGGTGGCCGGCTCCTCGTCCTTGCCCGTGGGGGCGGAGGCGGTCAGGGTGTCCTGCCGTACGCCGTGCCGGCGCAGCAGGTCGGCGCCGGAGTTGACGGGTTTGAGGTCGTCGGGGAGTGCGAGGCCGGCGACGTGCAGGGCGCGGTCCAGGGCGAGGATGCCCAGCAGTTGGTCCGCCGGTCCCGCGACGCCTCGGCCGTGCCGGGCCGCCTGCCGCTGGGCCTCGGCGTTGACGGCGCCCATCACCGGTGAGCCGTTCACACCGCTGCCCGAGACCAGGGAGCCCAGCACGCGCATCACGGGGTTCCGCCGCCTGCCGAACGCCCCGCCCATCCGGAGCACGTGGATGCCGGCCGACTCCGGGGCCTCGTCCTCCGTGAGGGCGGCGAGCCTCTCCAGCGCGGCGGCCGTGTCGACGCGCTCCAGTGTCATCGCCTCCCGCGCACGGGTGCCGGGCACCTCCAGCAGGGACCGGGCCACATCGCTCGGGCGTACCGCGAGTGCCCCTTCCGTGCGGGCCGACTCCAGGGCGCGGAGCAGGCAGGCACGCAACGCGCCGGTCATGCCGGGCAGTTCGGCGGGTTCGCGCTTCGCGAGGCGGTACCGCCAGCACACCTCGCGCCAGACGGCGTCCACCTCGCGATCCTCGACGTCCTCGGCGTCGTCCTCGCTCACCCACCTCCCGCTTCCGGCGAGCGCCCGGATGTGCCCGCCGAGCGAACCGGCCTTCCGCATCCCCTGGGCGATCGCCTCACCGGCGTCCGTCTCCCCCACCAGGGCCTCCAGCACCGTGTCCGTCCCGACCGCCGCCAGCTCGATCCGCACCGCCACCTTCAGCGCCCGCCCCAGCACCTCCACGACGTCCGTACCGAACTCCGTCGCCATCCCGTCGACCCGCCGCACCATCTGCGTCTCCCGTCCCTCGCGTCCTCATCCACCTCGAACGCTACGGACCCCACCCCGGCCCCCGCATCGGCCGAACGTCCAGGCCC
>NZ_LIRL01001005.1 GCF_001419795.1 Streptomyces niveiscabiei | reverse complement strand
GAACCGGCGTCCCCGGGGACGTCCCCTGCGGCGGCACCCGCCCCACATCGTGGACGGCGAGCCCGTTCTGCCCACCCCCCATCGCGTGGACCATCTGCATCCACGCCTGGGGCCGCCCCGTCTCGACGGCGACGCGAGCCCCGGTCGCGGCGGCCCGCAGGGCGATGACCTGCGCGGTCCACAGCCCCCCGATGAGCGTCACATCGTAGGGCGTGGGCCGATTGAGCCCGAGGACGGACGGCCGCCCCTCGGGATCGACCCCGATGACGACCCCGTCGTCCCCGATGGGCAGCGACAGCGCGTCGAGCTGCTCGACGGAGACGGAGTGCCGCGCGTGCCGGGGNNATCCCGGTGTGCCGCGCGGCGCCCTGCAACGCCCGCCGCGCGGCGACGAGTTCCGCGTCACTGCGCCCGGTGACCCGCAGGTACCCGGCGAGCGACACACTCTGCCGCTCCCCGCGCGTGAGGCAGACGCTGAAGGTCGTCGCGAGCGCCGGGACGGCCGTCACGAGGGCGATGAGCTGCGGCAGCGACGGCGCGCGGCTCCCGCCGAGCGCGGGCCACCGCCGTACCCAGTACGTCGTATGGCGGCGGTTGTCGCAGCGCCAGCCGCGCCCGGACTCCTCGGTGCGCCGCTCGCGCGTCTCCGTACGGCCCGCCTCCGCCGTGACCAGCGGGTTCGCGTGCGCGGACGTGGCGATCGCGGAGGTCAGCTCCTCCTCGTCGAGGAGGGACGCGCGGAACCCGGCGCCGGTGAGGCGGCTCGCGAGCTGGTCGGCGGCGCGGACCACGCACTTCTGCGCACCGGTCAGCCCGCCCCCGCGCGCGGCGACCGCCTCGGGGCACAGCTCGGGGTCCAGCTTCAGCGCGATCCAGGTGATCCGGACGGCGGGGGCGCCGGTCTGCTCCTGGAGCGGCGCGTAGTTCGCGATGGCCACCGACTGCTGGGGCAGGTGCAGCGCGGGCGCGGGCTGCGTGTGCAGGACCACCTGCGCGGACTCCAGCCGGATGCCGTCGACCTCCAGGGCGTCGTACACCAGGCGCAGCGGCAGGGGATGGCGGTCGCGCTCCACGCGCAGGGCCGTGGAGTCGGCCTCGACCTGGAGGACGGCGGTGACGAACGTGCCGTCGCCGACGATGCCGACGGGACGGCGGTCGCGGCCCGCGTACGTGTACGTCCGCAGCGTCGGGTCGCACTCGACGGCCGGGGCGAGACCCGGTTCCGTACCCGGCGGCACCGGCGTGCTCGCGGCCCTGCGCTGACGCGTACGCAGCGCCCAGGCGGTGGCCACCCACTCGGGCAGCGTGCGCCCCCGGCGCCGTACGAACGCAACCAGGACCAGGCAGACGGCGAGGACACCGGCAGCCGCGAGCGCCACCGGATCGATCGCCCAGCCCACCACGAGCGCGGCGGCGGCTATCTCCAGCAGAACCAGCCGTTGCAACCGGAATGCCCCGGCCTGTCCCGAACGCGACTTGAGGCGCAGCGCGCTCGCCTCCGCGGGCGCGCTGCCCCGCGTCCTGGAAGCCCTCACTCCATCCCCCCGTTCTCCTCACAACTCGCCGGTTCTCCCGCACCGCACGGGCCCTTGCGCGCCCTTGAGGTGCCCGGACAACCTACCCGCGCCCCACGTCCCAGCGGATACCAGGCATAGTAGGGGGCCGCTCTGACATCGCGGTCCGGCCGTCCGTCCGACGGCCGCCGAACCCGGCGGAGCGTTCCGTGCGACCTAGGGGGAGACAGGCACCGATGGCATCCCGGCGTGACGAGCTCAATGCCTACACCTTTGCGAAGCGCCGCATGCTCGCGGCGTTCGTGCAGTCGTCGCCCGGCTCGGAGGAGGGCGCTCCGAAACCGCTGCGCGGGGTGCTTCCCGGGGTGATCGTCGGGGTCGTCGTCATGGCCGTGTTCGGTGCGTGGGGCATGTTCAAGCCGACCGCGCCGAAGGGGTGGGACACACCCGGCGCGAAGGTGATCGTCGCCGACAAGTCGACCACCCGGTACGTCGTCCTCACGACCAACGGCCAGAAGCAGCTGCACCCGGTGCTCAACATGGCCTCGGCGAAACTGCTTCTCGACGCCGGCCAGAAGGACTTCGTCACCGTCTCCGAGTCCGTCCTCGACAGCGGCAAGATCAAGCACGGCGTCACCATCGGCATCCCGTACGCCCCCGACCGCCTGCCCTCCGAGGACGAGGCGAAGAAGGCCAAGCGCTGGGTGGTCTGCGAACGGCCCAGCGCGGGCGGCGAGTCCATCCAGCGGGCGGCGCTCGTCCTCGCGTCCCGCGACCTGAAGGCCACCGAGGGCGCGGGCAGGCTCACCGGCGGACAGCTCCTGTACGTCCAGGACCCCGACGGACAGCAGTACGTCGTCGACGCGAGCGGGCGCGCGTACCGGATCGACAAGTCCGACGAACTCCTCCTGCGCGCGGTCGTCGGCTCCGGACGGCAGGCGCAGAAGGTGTCCAAGGAGTGGATGACGACGCTCCACACCGGCGACAGGATCGACTTCCCGACGATCACCGGAGTCGGTGACCCGGCGGGCGCCCCCGGGGGCCTCGACGAAGCGACGAACCGGGTCGGCATGGTCCTCAAGGCGGCCGACCTCAACAAGGACCAGTACTACGTCGTACTGCCCGGCAGGGTCGCGCCGATCTCGCCCTTCGTCGCCCAACTCCTGCTGTTCAGCAAGGAGTTGAAGGATCTCGGGCAGACCGGCGAGGCCAAGCCGATGAGCCCGGGCGACATCGTCCCCGGCAAGCCGTTCGGCGCCGAGAACACCTGGCCCACCGAACTGCCCCAGCCCGTCAACGACCCCTCAGGCGACGCCGGTTCGCGCAGCACCGTGTGCAACGTCCTGCGGTCCGTGGACGCCGGAACCGGCGCGACCACCCTCAGCACCTGGGCGGGCACCGACTTCCCCGAGTCCCTCGCCACCGGCTCCTCCAGCGCGTACGTCACGCCGGGTTCCGGCCAGCTCTACCGCCAGTTCCAGGGCACCGAGACCAAGGCGGGCCCCGTCTTCCTCGTCACCGACACCGGCCTGCGCTACGTCCTCCAGTCCAACTCCGACAGTGCCACCGACGACGCCGGGATCGGCACGACGCCGGAGAAGCTGAAACAGCAGGCGCAGGAGGCCAAGCAGGCGCAGACGCTCCTCGGGTACGCCGACGTCGACCCGACGCCGATCCCCGCCGCGTGGTCGGAGTTCCTGCCGACGGGGCCGCGCCTGTCGACGGCAGCGGCACGCCAGCCGCAGGGGTCGTGAGGCCGATGCGTACGTCGTTGCCGGCCGCGTTCCTCGCGGGCCTCACGCTCGTCTCCCTCGCCCCCACCGCCTCCGCCGCCGAGCGCCCCTACTCCGAGCAGTGCTCCTTCCCCAACGGCAAGTACCCCGGCCGCCCCTGGTCCCTCCAGCGCGTCATGCTGGACGAGCTGTGGTCCCAGTCCAAGGGCAAGGGCGTCAAGGTCGCCGTCATCGACACCGGCGTCGACACGAAGAACCCGCAGCTCAAGGGGGCCGTGGACGCGAAGGACGGCAAGACGTTCAAGCCCGCCGTGAAGGGCGACGACGGCAAACCCCTCGACTGGGGCGCAGGCAACGGCACCACCGACACCGTCGGCCACGGCACGAAGGTCGCCGGCATCATCGCGGCCCGCCCCGTCGACGGCACCGGCTTCGTCGGCCTCGCCCCCGAGGCGACGATCATCCCGCTCAAGCAGAACGACGCGGAGGGCCACGGGACCCCGGACACGCTGGCCGACGCGATCACCTACGCGGTGAACAAGGGCGCCGACGTCATCAACATCTCCCAGGACACGACCGGCGCGAAGAGGCCGTCCGACAACCTCCGGCGCGCGGTCGACGCGGCTCTCGACGCGGGTGTCGTGGTCGTCGCCTCCGCGGGCAACGACGGCACCGGCGGCAACGTCAAGAAGACGTACCCCGCCTCCTACGACGGCGTCCTCGCCGTAGCCGCCTCCGACCGCAACAACGAACGCGCCGCCTTCTCCCAGTCCGGCGACTTCGTGGGCGTCGCCGCGCCCGGCGTCGACATGATCTCCACGGTCCCGGCGGGCGGCCACTGCTCCGACAACGGCACCAGCTTCTCCGCGCCGTACGTCGCGGGCGTCGCCGCGCTCATCAAGGCCAAGCACCCCACGTGGACGGCCCGCCAGGTCGTCGCCCAGATCGAGCAGACGGCCGAACGCACCATCGCCGGGCACGACCGCCTCGTCGGCTGGGGCGTCGTCGACCCCGTCCGCGCGCTCACCGAGGACGACCGCCCCATCGAGTCCCCCCACCCCGACCAGGGGCTCGCGCGGGCCGAGGCGCCGACCCCGGCGACGTTCCACCTCGGCGAGACCCCGGCCGAACGCGACGCGCGCCTCGCGACGTACATCGCCGTCGGGGCGGCCGTGCTCGTCGCCGGGATCAGCGGGGGAGCGGTGGCGCTACGGGACGCGCGCCGACGCCGGGAGCGGGTGCGGGGGACGGCGTGAGGGGGCCGGTCATGGAGTGGTCAAGCGCCGCCCAGAGCGTCCCCAAACCGCCGTATGAGCTGGGTATGTGTTCACCTCCGCGAACCTGACATGTCCGTATTCGCCCCATCCCCCGCTGGCTACTGTGAGTGCGCCGTAACAGCCGCACACGCAGAAGGAGACGGTGGTGGGGGCAGCGAACACGTCACGCCTTCTCGACTACCTGGACGCCCCGGCCGGC
>NZ_LIRL01001004.1 GCF_001419795.1 Streptomyces niveiscabiei | reverse complement strand
CCCCGCCGGCCACCCGGCGCACCTACCGGGGCGACTCGCTGATCCTGGAGTCCGAGTGGGAGACCCCGCGCGGCACGGTCCGGGTCACCGACTTCATGCCCCCGCGTGATGGAGCGCCCCAGCTCATCCGCATCNNGCGCATGCGCTTCAGCTACGGCCGGATCGTCCCCTGGGTCCACAAGCACGAGGGCCGCACGGTCGCCGTCGCGGGCCCCGACTCGGTGTGGTTCGACACGACCGCACAGACGTACGGCAAGCAGCTCACGACGTACTCGGACTTCACGGTCGCGCCGGGCGACCGGATCGCGTTCACGATCTCCTGGGAGCCCTCGCACAAGCAGCCCCCGCCGCTGCCCGAGCCGGAAGCCTCGCTGGAGGCGACCGAGGAGTTCTGGCGCGAGTGGGTCGCGCAGTGCACGTACCACGGCCCCTACCGCGAGGCCGTGATCCGCTCGCTGATCACNNGGCGGGATCGTCGCCGCGCCCACCACCTCCCTGCCGGAGGACATCGGCGGCGTCCGCAACTGGGACTACCGCTACACGTGGCTGCGCGACGCCGCGATCACCCTCTCCTCGCTGCTGCGCACCGGCTACCGCGACGAGGCGCGCGCCTGGCGCGAATGGCTCCTGCGGGCCGTCGCCGGCGACCCGGAGAACCTCCAGATCATGTACGGCATCGCGGGCGAGCGCGAGCTCGGCGAGGCGGAGCTGGACTGGCTGCCGGGGTACGAGAAGTCGGCGCCGGTCCGCGTCGGCAACGGCGCCGCGCACCAGCTCCAGCTGGACGTGTACGGCGAGGTCACCGAGGCCCTGCACCTCGGCCACATGACCGGCCTCGCCCGCAACGACTACGCCTCCCTGCTCCAGCTGAAGCTGATCCGCTACCTGGAGGACCACTGGAACGTGCCGGACGAGGGCATCTGGGAGGTCCGCGGCCCGCGCCGGCACTTCGTGCACTCCAAGGTCATGGCCTGGGTCGCCGTCGACCGCACGATCAAGCTCATCGAGTCCGGTGACGCGGACGGGCCCCTGGAGCGCTGGCGCGAGCTGCGCGACGACATCCACCGGGACGTCTGCGAGAAGGGCTACGACAAGGAACGCAACACCTTCACGCAGTCCTACGGCTCGAAGGAGCTGGACGCGTCGCTGCTGCTCATCCCCCAGATGGGCTTCCTGCCGCCCGACGACAAGCGCGTCATCGGCACGATCGAGGCGATCCAGCGCGAACTGTCCACGCCGGACGGCTTCATCCTGCGCTACCCGACCTCCGGCGGCGACGAGGGCGTCGACGGCCTCCCCGGCGACGAGGGCGCGTTCCTGGCGTGCTCGTTCTGGATGGCGGACGACCTCGCGATGATCGGCCGCGTGGACGAGGCCCGCAAGCTCTTCGAGAAGCTCCTCGCCCTGCGCAACGACCTCGGCCTCCTCGCGGAGGAGTGGGACCCCCGCCTCAAGCGCCAGGTCGGCAACTTCCCGCAGGCCTTCAGCCACGTCCCCTTGATCGACACAGCCCTGCGCCTGACGGCATCGGGCGCGTACGGCGGCTGACCCCATGCCCAAGGACCAGGTCGCGGAACGGCTCCTGAACCTCGCCCGCCAGGACCCCGCGATCACAGGAGCCGCCTTCACCGGCTCCCACGCCACGGGCCACACCGACCCGTGGTCCGACCTCGACCTGGTCCTCGCCGTCCACGGCGCCCGCACACCGGTCGTCACCGCGTGGACGGCCCGCCTGTACGCCGACTTCGGCGCCCTCCACCACTGGGACCTCGGCACGATCCGCGTCTTCCTCCTCCCCGGCTGGACGGAGGTCGACATCACGTTCGCCCCGGAGGCGGAGTTCGGCCCACGAGGCCCGCAGTGGCGCACGCTCTTCGGGAGTACGAGGGTGCTGGAGCCGTTCGCCGACCCGGACCCGGCGCACCTGATCGGCCTGTCCTGGCATCACGCCCTCCACGCGCGCGTGTGCGTGGAGCGGGGCCGGTCCTGGCAGGCCGAACACTGGATCGGCGCGCTACGGGCCCACCTGATCACCCTCGCGTGCCTGAGGCAGGGGGTTCCCGCGGCGCACGCCAAGGGGGCGCACCTGGTGGACCTCGCCCTGGAACCGACGCTCGTGCGCTCCCTGGACGCGGAGGAACTGCTCAGGGCGCTGGGGGCGGCGGCGGGGCTGCTGGCGGCCGAGGT
>NZ_LIRL01001003.1 GCF_001419795.1 Streptomyces niveiscabiei | reverse complement strand
ACCCCGAACCCCCCGCCTACGCGTTCCTCGGCGTACGCCCCTGCGACCTGCGGGCCATCGCCATCCAGGACCGGGTCCTGACCGGCGGCCGGTACCAGGACACCGGGTACGGCCGGCGCAGGCGGCGCGCCCTGCTCATCGCCGCCGAATGCACCGAACCCGGCGCGACCTGCTTCTGCGTCTCCACCGGCGGCGGCCCCGCGGCCGACCCCGGCTACGACCTGGCGCTCACCGAGGTCGTGGACGACGCCGGACACCGCTTCCTGGCCCGCGCCGGCAGCGAGGAGGGCGCCCGGCTGCTGGACGCCGTACCGCACCGGCGGGCCGATGCCGCCACCGAGAGCGTCGCCCGGGGCGCCGTGGACGCGGCCCGCGACCGGATGGGCCGCGCGCTGCCCCCGGTCGACGTACGCGTCCTGCTCGGCGGGAGCCCGGAGGCCGAGCGCTGGGACGACGTCGCCGCACGCTGCCTGACCTGCGGCAACTGCACCATGGTCTGCCCCACCTGCTTCTGCGTCACCACCGAGGAGGTCACCGACCTCACCGGCGACCACACCGAGCGCTGGCAGCGCTGGGACTCCTGCTTCGACCTGGACTTCTCCCACCTGCACGACGGGCCGGTCCGCGCCTCGGGCCGCTCCCGCTACCGGCAGTGGCTCACCCACAAACTCTCCACCTGGCACGACCAGTTCGACAGCTCCGGCTGCGTCGGCTGCGGCCGGTGCATCGCCTGGTGCCCGGTCGGCATCGACCTCACCGAAGAGGTCGCCGCCCTGGACGCCGAACGCGGGACGGAGACGCCCCGATGACCGTCGCGAGCAGGCTGCGCATGACGAGGGCGCTGGGCGACGAGCACCGCGAGCGGCTCCTGCGGACCGCCGGCGCGGCCGACCTGCGCCCCGGTACCAGGCTCTTCGGCGAGGGCGAGTACGCGGACCGCTTCTGGGTCCTGCGCGAGGGCACCGTCGCCCTGGACATGCACATCCCCGGCCGCCGCGCCGCCGTCGTCGAGACCCTCGGCGCCGGGGACCTGGTCGGCTGCTCCTGGCTCTTCGAGCCGTACGTCTGGCAGCTCGGCGCCACCGCCACCGCCCCGGTGCGCGCGTACGCCTTCGACGCCGTCGCCGTGCGCCGGATGTGCGACCAGGACGCCGGCTTCGGGCGGGCGGTCGGCCAGTGGGTCGGCCAGGTGCTGTCCGGGCGCCTCGCAGCCGCCCGCACCCGCCTCGTCGACCTGTACGGCACCACCGGCACGGGAGGCGCCCCATGAATGGCCTGCCCGTCCCGCACGTGGTGACCGACCGGCGCGTCGAGACCGCGGACACGGTCACCCTGCGCATCGAACCCGTCGGCGAGGCGCTCGCCGCGTTCACGCCCGGCCAGTTCGCGATGGTGCACTGCTTCGGCCGCGGCGAGATCCCCCTGTCGGTCAGCTCCGTCCAGTCCACCGGCGGCCTCGCACACACCGTGCGCGCCGTCGGCGCGGTCTCCGCCGGGCTGTGCGAGGCCCGCGTCGGGGACGTCCTCGGCGTGCACGGCCCCTACGGCACCGGCTGGGAGCCGGAGCGGGCGCACGGCCGGGACGTCCTCGTCGTGGCCGGCGGCATCGGCCTCGCCCCGCTGCGCCCCCTGATCCTCGAAGCGCTCGCCGAACCCGGCCGCTACGGCCGGATCAGCGTCCTCGCCGGAGCCCGCACCCCCGCCGACCTGATCGCCCGCGACGACCTGGAGAAATGGCGCACCGCGTACACCGGGGTGACCGTCGACCGGCCCGGCCCGCACTGGGACGGGGACGTCGGCGTGGTGACCCGCCTCCTGGACCGGGCCCCCTTCGACCCCGCCCGCGCCTGGGCGTTCGTCTGCGGACCCGAGCCGATGATCCGCGCCACCGCCCGCGACCTCGTCCACCTCGGCGTGCCCCCGCAGCGCGTCCGCGTCTCCCTGGAACGCAACATGCGCTGTGCGACCGGCCACTGCGGCCACTGCCAGCTCGGCCCCCTCCTGGTGTGCCGGGACGGCCCGGTCGTCGGCTGGGACCGGGCCGAACCCCTGCTGTCGGTGAGGGAGCTGTGAGTTGACGCTCTCCTCCCTGAAGGGAGGAGATTCTTACGGCTCGCGCCGTAAGACTTCCTGGTTCATCGCCGACTGCCTGCCCGGAGTACTCCGTTGAGGTCTTACACCAGCTCCACAGGCCGACACCGCCCGTCCGGCGGCCAGCAGATTCTTCGCCGCGTTCACGTCCCGGTCATGGGTCGTGCCACAGCTGTCGCATGTCCAGGTGCGGACGTGCAGCGGCATCCTCTCCCGCAAGGTGCCGCAGACGGAGCACAGCCTGGACGAGGGGAAGAAGCGGTCCACCGCGATCACTTCCCGCCCGTACCAGGCGGCCTTGTACTCCAGCAGACTTCGGAACTCGGCCCACGCGGCATCACTGATGGCGCGGGCCAGGCTCCGGTTCCTGACCATGCTGCGTACTGCCAGGTCCTCGATCACGATCGTTTGGTTCTCACGAACGAGACGAGTGGTCAGCTTGTGCAGGCCGTCACGCCTGCGGTCGGCGATCCTGGCGTGAATCCTGGCGACCCTCTGCCGGGCCTTGGCCCGGTTCGCCGACCCCTTGGTCTTCTTCGCCATGCGGCGCTGGGCCAGGGCAAGGCGGGCGCGGTCGGTTCGCTCATGCCGGGGGTTGGCGACCTTCTCCCCGGTGGACAGGGTCAGCAGGTGGTCCAGACCGACATCCACGCCCACGGCGTCGCCGGTGGCAGGGAGCGGTTTCACGGACGGGTCCTCGCACAGCATCGACACGAACCAGCGCCCGGCCGCGTCCTGCGAGACGGTCACCGTGGACGGCTTCGCACCCTCCGGCAGCGGCCGGGACCAGACGATGTCCAGGGGCCCGCGCATCCTGGCCAGCGTCAGCTCGCCGTCGCGGAAGCGGAAACCGCTGGTGGTGTACTCGGCGGACTTGCGGGACTTCTTCTTCGACTTGAAGCGCGGGTACTTCGCCCGCTTACCGAAGAAACTGGTGAACGCAGCCTGGAGGTGCCGCAGGCATTGCTGGAGCGGCACGGAGGAGACCTCGTTGAGGAACGCCAGTTCCTCGGTCTTCTTCCACGTCGTCAGCATCGCCGACGTGGCGTTGTAGTTCACACGCTCCTGCCGTGTCCATGCCTCTGTGCGGGCGGCGAGCGCCAGGTTGTAGACCTTGCGGACGCAGCCGAACGTACGCGACAGCTCGGCCGCCTGCTCGTCCGTGGGACAGAAGCGGTACTTGAATGCCCGCTTCACATGCGCCGTGGTCACCCTCACAAACTAGTGAGACCGCACATAAGGATCAAACCTGCTGGTCAGAACACGGCCTTTCGCCCTGGCGGCGAAACCCCGCTCCCTGCTCTGCTCCACAGGAGTCCGTTTCCTCTCCGCCGTGAACGGCGGAGTATCCACGGAGGAATCTGATGAGCCGACGTGACACCCCCACGCTCGCCGTGTTCAAACTGGCCTCCTGCGACGGCTGCCAGCTCACCCTGCTGGACTGCGAGGACGAACTCCTCGGCCTCGCCGGCGAGGTGCGCATCGCCCACTTCCTGGAGGCGACCAGCGCGGTCGAGCCGGGCCCCTACGACCTGACGCTCGTCGAGGGCTCCGTCACCACCCCCGAGGACGCCGAACGCGTCCGCGCCATCCGCGCCGCGTCCCGCCGGCTCGTCACGATCGGGGCGTGCGCGACCGCCGGAGGAATCCAGGCCCTCAGGAACTTCGCCGACGTCGACGCCTACCGGCGCGTGGTCTACGCCCACCCCGAGTACATCTCCACCCTGGCCACCTCCACCCCGGTCTCGGCCCACGTGGACGTCGACTTCGAACTGCGCGGCTGCCCCGTCGACCGGCGTCAGCTCCTCGAAGTGATCACCGCGTACCTCGCCGGCCGTACACCCGACATCCCCGGGCACAGCGTGTGCTTCGAGTGCAAGCGGCGCGGCACGGTCTGCGTCACCGTCGCCGACGGCACCCCCTGCCTCGGCCCCGTCACCCAGGCCGGCTGCGGCGCCCTGTGCCCCGCCTACCGGCGCGGCTGCTTCGGCTGCTTCGGGCCGTCCGGGTCGGTGAACCTGCCCGCCCTGATCCCGCTGCTGCGCCGCGACGGCCTCGACGAGGACGCCGTCTCACGCTTCCTGCACACCTTCAACGCAGCCGCCTTCGCCGCCCTCGACAAGGAGCCGAACCCGTGACACACCAAGGTTCCCGCGTCCTGTACGTCGGCGCGCTCTCCCGGGTCGAGGGCGAGGGCGCGCTGAGCCTGCGCGTCCACGACGGCACGGTCACCGAGGCGCGCCTGGAGATCTACGAACCGCCCCGCTACTTCGAGGCGTTCCTGCGCGGCCGGTCCTACACCGAGCCGCCCGACATCACCGCCCGGGTCTGCGGGATCTGCCCGGTGGCCTACCAGATGAGCGCCTGCGCGGCGATCGAGGACGCCTGCGGGGTGCACGTCGACCCGGCGATCCGCGCCCTGCGCAGACTCCTGTACTGCGGCGAGTGGATCGAGAGCCAGACCCTGCACATCTACCTGCTGCACGCCCCCGACTTCCTCGGCCGCAGCGGCGCGATCGAACTGGCCCGCACCCACCGCGCCGACGTGGAGCGCGGCCTCAGACTGAAGAAGGCCGGCAACTCCCTGCTGGAACTCCTCGGCGGACGCGCGATCCACCCGGTGAACGTCCGCCTCGGCGGGTTCCACCGGACCCCCTCGCGCGGAGAACTGCGCGCCCTGGAACCGGAGCTGAGGCGCGCGCTCGACGACGCCTGGGAGACCGTGCGCTGGACGGCCGGATTCGACTTCCCCGACGCCCGCACCGACGCCGACCTCCTCGCCCTGGCCGCCCCGGACACCTACGCGATCGAGGGCGGCACCCCGACCGTCCTGCGCGCCGACGGCACCACCGGCTCCTTCCCGCTGCGGGACTTCACCCAGCGCGTCCGCGAGACGCACGTGGCGCACTCCACCGCCCTGCACTCCCGGCTCGACGGCCGCACCCACCTCACCGGCTCCCTCGCCCGGTTCGCGGTGGGGGGCCGCCGCCTGTCCCCGCTGGCCCGGCAGGCCGCCGTCGAGGCCGGACTCGGGGACCCCCGCGAGGGCGCCGTGTGCCGCAACCCGTACCGCTCGATCCTGGTGCGGGCCGTGGAGGTCGTGTACGCGCTGGAGGAAGCCCTCAGGATCATCACCGCGTACGAGCCCCCCGCCCGCCCGTACACCGAGGTCCCGCCCGTCGCCGGCGTCGGACACGGCGCCACCGAGGCCCCGCGCGGCCTCCTCTACCACCGCTACGCATTCGACGAGCGCGGCATCGTCACCGACGCCGTCATGGTCCCGCCGACCGCGCAGAACCAGGGCGCGATCGAGGCCGACCTGCGCCGCCTCGCCCAGCGGGCCGTGAGCGAACAGAACCTCGGCGACGAGGAGCTGACGGACCTGTGCGAGCGGGCGATCCGCAACCACGACCCGTGCATCTCCTGTTCCACCCACTTCCTCGACCTGAGGATCGTGCACACCACGGGGGACCGGTGAAATACCTCGACGAGTACCGCGACCCCGTCCTCGCCCGCCGCCTGCTGGAGGCGCTGCGGGCCACCGCCACCCGCCCCTGGCGGATCATGGAGGTGTGCGGCGGCCAGACCCACACCCTGGTCCGCCAGGGCATCGACGAACTCCTGCCCGCCGGCATGCGGATGATCCACGGCCCCGGCTGCCCGGTCTGCGTCACCCCGCTGGAGACCCTCGACCGGGCCATGGCGATCGCCGCCCGCCCCGGCGTCACCTTCACCAGCTTCGGCGACATGCTGCGCGTCCCCGGCACCACCACCGACCTGCTGTCCCTGCGCGCCCGTGGCGCCGACGTCCGCGTCGTGTACGCCCCCATGGACGCCGTCCGCCTCGCCGCCCGCCACCCCGACCGGCAGGTGGTGTTCCTCGCCGTCGGCTTCGAGACGACGGCGCCCGCCGCCGCCACGGCCGTCCTGCACGCGGCGCGCCTGGGCCTCACCAACTTCTCGATGCTGGTCAGCCACGTGCTGGTGCCCCCGGCGATGACCACACTGCTCGACGACCCCGACTGCGAGGTCCAGGCGTTTCTCGCCGCCGGACACGTGTGCGCGGTGACCGGCTGGCGCGCCTACGAACCCATCGCCGCCCGCTACCGGGTGCCCATCGTCGTCACCGGCTTCGAACCGCTCGACCTCCTGGAGGGCGTCCTGATGGCCGTGGAGCAGCTGGAGACCGGCCGGCACGAGGTGACCAACCAGTACGCGCGCGCCGTGCGCCGTACCGGCAACACCGCCGCCCAGGACGCCGTCCGCACCGTCTTCCAGGTCACCGACCGAGCCTGGCGGGGGCTGGGCGCGCTGCCCGACAGCGGACTCGGACTCGCCGCCCCGTACGCCCGGTTCGACGCGGTGACCCGCTTCGACGTGGGCGACCTGCACCCCGTCGAGGACCCGGCCTGCATCGCGGGCGCCATCCTCACCGGCGCCCGCGTCCCCACGGACTGCCCCGCCTACGGCACCCGCTGCAC
>NZ_LIRL01001002.1 GCF_001419795.1 Streptomyces niveiscabiei | reverse complement strand
AGGGGGCTGTGCTGTCTTATGGGCGGGGAAGGGTCAACCTCCTGGCCCTGGCGGAAGTTGTGGTGGGGCGCGGCGGGGTGCGGTAGGGGTGCGCGCTCCTGGCGGGAGGAGTGCGCGCCCCCAAAAGGCAACCACTCACTCCGGGTTGATCAGTTCCGTCACTCCCCTTGCCGCCAAGTAGGCCGCGTCACCCGCGTGTTCGGCCAGGATCACTGCCGGGCGGGCGCCCTCCGCCCGCAGGGCCATCCATGTCTCGAAGAAGGCGCCTCCCGGACCCGACGTCGAGCGCGTCGACGGGGTGCAGTCCAGGACCAGGGCCGTTTCTCGCGGCGACGGGGTCAGGGGCAGCGTGCGGAGTTCGGTGATCGTCTCCTCGATCGCCTCCGCGATCGGCTTCGGGGCACCCTTCGAGTCGAACAGGCCCAGTGTGTACTCGAGTTCGGGGTAGTCCGCCAGGCTGCGGTCCACGTCGTGGGAGCACCACCACGTCACGCCCCAGAGGTTCGTGCAGCTCGCCGCGTTGAGGAGGGTCTCGCGGGCGAAGAGCGGGGCGTCCGGGGCGGGGATGTGGGGTGCGGGGGCGCCGGTCTCCTGGACCCAGACCTTGCGGGCGGGGTCCGTCGCGTACGCCTTGGCCAGTTCCGTGCCGTACTCCGCCAGGTGGTGGACCTGGGGGGAGCGCGGGCCGTAGCGGCGGGCGCAGTCGCCGGAGAAGACCCAGGGGTGGACCGTCGTCAGGTCGCCCTTGCGGGCCGACGCCTCCGGGGTGAACGGGTGGTCGTCGCCGTACCAGGCCGCGTCGTACGCGGAGTGCGTGACCAGGCCGGCGGTGCCCAGGCTCTCGCGGGACGCCGTGAGCAGGGTGTCGAGGTAGTGGTCCACCTCGGTCGCCGTGACCGGGTTGTGCTCGACCAGGTTGTTCAGCTCGTTGCCGAGCTGGAGGCCGATGAGGTTGGGGCGGCCGGCCAGGGCGCTGCCGAGGGTGCGCAGGAGGTTCGCCTGGGCCTCGATCGCCTCCGGGTCGGTGAAGACGTTGCGGTGGTGCCAGCTGCGGGTCCACTCCGGGTAGAAGTCGAAGCTCGACAGGTGGCCCTGTACGCCGTCCACCATGACGTCGAGGTCCACTTCCGCCGCGAGGTCCACCAGGCGGACCAGCTGGTCCACTGCCGCCGGGCGGATGTACGTGCGGTTCGGCTGGAGCAGGGGCCACAGGTGGAAGACACGGACATGGTCCAGGCCCAGCGCGGCGATCTGGGCGAGGTCCTCGCGGGCGTTCTGCGCGTCGAAGTCGTGCCAGGCGTGGAACCAGCCCCTGCGTGGGGTGTAGTTGACGCCGAAGCGGAGTTCCGGAGCGGGCGGGGGCGTGCTGATGGCGTTCTCCTCGGGTCGCGGATCCACTTCGGACCTTGTCTGCGGCGAATGTATCAACCACCATGGGTACCGATGAATAGTGATTTGAACCAAACCTTTGTCTGTGACGGCCCCGCGTACGTCCTCGGCGTCGACGCGGGGGGTACGCGCACGCGCGCGGTCCTCGCGGACGCGGCGACCGGCCGCGTCCTCGGCGAAGGCGCCTCCGGCCCCGGCAACGCGCTGACCGTCCCCGTCGAGCTGGTCACCGATCACCTGGCAGAGGCGATCGGGGAGGCGGTACGGGGCGTCGCGCCGGGGAGGATCGTCGCGGCGC
>NZ_LIRL01001001.1 GCF_001419795.1 Streptomyces niveiscabiei | reverse complement strand
GGGGATACCGGTAGCTCCTGAGAGGGAGCCGAGGGGCGGGGTACGCCGGAGGTACCGGGGGTACTACGAGGGTCCGGGACCCTGGAGGCGGCTCCCCCTGGAGTACTACGGGTATCACCCGTGCCGTACCTATCCCCGGTGCTGTGCGTATCACCGGGCCCGCCCGAGGGCGCCGGCACCGCAGCCGCCGCGTTCGTCGCGAGGTCGGTGACGCCACCGGCGTACCCCTCACGACTGGCCTCACCCGCCCCTACTCCCGTACCAGTACCTGCGCCCCCGTCCGGCACCACCCGCAGCAGCCCCAGCACCCCCGCCGCGAACGCCGGCCCGCCCGCCGCGAGGACCACCTTGCGGGGCCGGGGGCGCCGATGCCGTCCCCGGGCGCGGAACGCCCCTGTGCGGGTCGTCGCCGGATCGTCTCCCTCGTACATGTCCCCTCCCGATGGGCCGCAGTGACGGTATGCGGCGGGGTGGGGGAGGGGGCGGTGGTCCGGAGGTATGTCACTCGAACGGGTAGTCGGAGTCCGAACCCGCCACCCTTCCCCGGGCGGGGGATGTACTGCGATGATCGCCCCGGACGAGGTGGTTAACCACCGTTAACGATGCGACCCCGGAGGATGCCATGAGCAGCGAGGAACGGTTCGGCGAGCATGTCCTGGTCCGCCGCGAGGGCGATGGGCACGTGGCGGAGCTGGTGCTGGACCGGCCGAAGGCGATGAACGCGGTGTCGACGGACTTGGCCCGTGCCGTCACCGCCGCGTGTAGCTCTCTGGGGGTAGACCCCGAGGTGCGGGTCGTAGTCCTCATGTCCTCCAGCGACCGTGCCTTCTGCGTCGGCGCCGACCTCAAGGAGCGCAACTCGTTCACCGACGCGGACCTGCGCCTCCAGCGCCCGACGACCCGCGCCGCGTACACGGCCGTCCTCGACCTCCCCGTCCCGGCCATCGCCGCGGTCAACGGCTTCGCCCTGGGCGGCGGCTTCGAACTCGCCCTGTCCTGCGACGTGATCGTGGCGGACGGCACGGCGGTGGTGGGGTTGCCGGAGGTGTCGGTGGGGGTGATCCCGGGCGGCGGCGGCACACAGTTGCTCCCCCGCCGGGTGGGCGCGGCCCGCGCCGCCGAACTGATCTTCTCGGCGCGGCGCGTGGAGGCGGCGGAGGCAAGGGAGTTGGGGCTGGTGGACGTCCTGGTGGAGGAGGGGAGCGCGCGGGAGGAGGCGCTGGCGCTGGCGGCCCGGATCGCCGCGAACTCCCCGGTGGGCCTGAGGGCGGCGAAGAAGGCGCTGCGCCTGGGGCAGGGCCTGGACCTCAGGGCGGGCCTTGAGGTGGAGGACGCGGCGTGGCGGACGGTGGCGTTCTCGGGGGACAGGGCGGAGGGGGTGAGGGCGTTCAACGAGAAACGGAAGCCGAACTGGCCGGGCGAGTGAGGCCGCCCTTCAGGGGCTGGGTGGCTGGTGAGTCTTTTAGGGGGCTTGGAGGGGCTGGGCGG
>NZ_LIRL01001000.1 GCF_001419795.1 Streptomyces niveiscabiei | reverse complement strand
GGGTGGGCCGGCGGGGTCGGGACGTAGTCGGGGTGCCGGTTCCGGTCGGCGGGCTCGTAGGAAGCCGTCGAGGGCAGCGTGACCGGGCGGACGTCCTTGCGGGAGAAGTCGAACGCGGCCGTCAGGTCGCCGCAGACCGCGCGCCGCCAGGGCGAGATGTTGGGCTCGTGGACGCCGAAGCGGCGCTCCATGAACCGGATGACCGAGGTGTGGTCGAGGGTCTCGGAGCAGACGTAACCGCCCTTGCTCCAGGGCGAGACGACGATCATCGGGACGCGCTGGCCGAGCCCGTACGGGCCGGGGACGTGCCCGGCGGCGTCGCCCTTGAAGACGTCGGGGCCGGTCTCGACCGTCGAGCGGCCCTCCTCCGCAAAGGGGGGTACGACGTGGTCGAAGAAGCCGTCGTTCTCGTCGTACGTGATGAACAGGGCCGTCTTCGACCACACCTCGGGGTTCGAGGTGAGCGCGTCGAGGACCTGCGAGACGTACCAGGCACCGTAGTTCGCGGGCCAGTTGGGGTGCTCGGTGAACGCCTCGGGGGCGACGATCCAGGAGATCTGCGGGAGCGTGCCCGCCTTGACGTCGGCCTTGAGGCGCGCGAAGTAGTCCTCGCCGTTCTTGGCGTCCGTGCCGGTGCGGGCCTTCTCGTAGAGGGCGTCGCCGGGCTTCGCGTTCTGGTACTGGGTGAAGTACAGCAGCGAGTTGTCACCGTAGTTGCCCCGGTAGGCGTCCTGGATCCAGCCCCAGCCGCCCGCCTTGTCGAGGCCGTCGCCGGTGTCCTGGTAGATCTTCCAGGAGACGCCCGCCTTCTCCAGGCGCTCCGGGTACGTCGTCCAGGAGTACCCGGCCTCGTCGTTGCCGAGGACCGGGCCGCCGCCCTTGCCGTCGTTGCCGGTGTACCCCGTCCACAGGTAGTACCGGTTGGGGTCGGTCGAGCCGATGAACGAGCAGTGGTAGGCGTCGCAGATGGTGAAGGAGTCGGCGAGCGCGTAGTGGAAGGGGATGTCGCCGCGCTCCAGGTACGCCATCGTCGTGGAGCCCTTGGCGGGGACCCACTGGTCGTACTTGCCGCCGTCGAACGCGGCGTGGCCGTCGTTCCAGCCGTGCGGGAGGTCCTGGACGAAGGCGAGGCCCAGGTCGTCGTGGTCGGGGCGGAAGGGGAGGACGTCCTTCTTGCCGTCCGACTGGTACCAGACCGGCTTGCCGTCCTTGCGGGTGACGACCGGACGCGGGTCGCCGAAGCCGCGGACGCCGCGCATCCGGCCGAAGTAGTGGTCGAAGGAGCGGTTCTCCTGCATCAGGACGACGATGTGCTCGACGTCCTCGATCGACCCCGTCCGATGGTTCGCGGGCAGCGCCGCGGCCCGCTCGATGCTCCCGGACAGCGCGGTGAACGCCGTGGTGGCACCCGCGAGTTGGAGAAAGCGGCGCCGGTTGACCTCTGACATGGGTGACCTCTCGACCTGGGCGGACTACTTCCGGCCGGTTCGTGTCGGAACGCGTGCGCCAGGAGTGTCGCGAGGGGGGCCGAACGAGCGGGGTGGGGCCTGTCTC
>NZ_LIRL01000100.1 GCF_001419795.1 Streptomyces niveiscabiei | reverse complement strand
GTTCCGGGGGCCGGGCGGGTTCCGCCGTCGCCCCCGCGCGCGGGACGCCCGCCACGCCCTCCGGAACGTCCACGTACCGCGCCCGCAGCCACTCCCCCAGAGCCTTGGCCTGAGGGTCGAAGCGGTGCTGGGAGGCGACGCCGGTGCCGAGGATGCCCTCGACCACGAAGTTCACGGCGCGGAGGCCGGGCAGGACATGGCGGGTGACGGGGAGTTCGCGGGTCTCGGGGAGCAGTTCGCGGAACCGGTCGACCGTCAGCTCGTGGACGAGCCAGCGCCAGGCTCCGTCGGTGCGTACCCACACCCCGACGTTCGCGTCACCGCCCTTGTCGCCGCTGCGGGCCCCGGCGAACGTCCCCAGGGGTACCCGTACTAGTACCTGAGAGGGAGGCGGCAGATCGGGGAGCGGCGGCTCCGGTGCCGGTTCGAGTGCGGTGGTACGGGTGGGTGGGGGTACGGCGATCCGCCGCCCGTCGTCGAGGACGGCCACGTGCTCGACGTCCCCCTGAGGTATGTACGCCGCCTCGAAGACCCCGTACGGCGCCCCGCGCCCGGGCGGCGCGAGGACGTGGAACCCGGGGTAGCTCCCGAGAGCCAGCTCGACGACGGCGCCGGACAGGGCACGCCCGACGGCTTCCTCCCGTGCGTCCCGTACGACCAGGCGCAGTACGGCACTGGCCTCCTCCTCGGTCCCGGCGTCGGCCCGGTCGGTGCGGACGAGGTCCCAACGCACCTCGGCGGGACGGGACTTGCCGAAGGCGTACGTCTCCGTCTGCTCCCGCACGAGCGCGGCCTTGGCCTCGATGTCGAGCCCGGTGAGCACGAAGGCGACCTCGTTGCGGAAGCCCCCGATCCGGCTCAGCCCGACCTTGAGGTCCGGCGGCGGCGCCTCCCCCCGTACCCCGGTGACCCGGACCCGGTCGGGCCCGTCGCTCTCCAGGACCACGGAGTCGAGGCGGGCGGTCACATCGGGCCCGGCGTACCGGGCGCCGCCCGTCTCGTACAGGAGTTGGGCGGTGACCGTACCGACGTCCACCAGACCCCCCGTACCGGGGTGCTTGGTGATCACGCAGCTGCCGTCGGCGTGGAGTTCGGCGAGGGGGA
The DNA here is from genome assembly GCF_001419795.1 of Streptomyces niveiscabiei. Classification (GTDB taxonomy): domain Bacteria; phylum Actinomycetota; class Actinomycetes; order Streptomycetales; family Streptomycetaceae; genus Streptomyces; species Streptomyces niveiscabiei. Next base: position 13,914 of record NZ_LIRL01000100.1, on the reverse strand, counting down.
AGCCGGGACGGCGTACGTCGGCCTCCCGGAAGAAGGCGTAGTTGCCGCCGGTGGCCTGTGTCCCGCACTCCAGGACGTGCCCGGCGACGACCGCGCCCGCGAGCCGGTCGTACTCCTCGGGCCCCCACCCGAAGTGCGCGGCGGCGGGCCCGGTGACGAGCGCCGCGTCGGTCACCCGCCCGGTCACCACGATGTCGGCGCCCTCCCGCAGGCACGCGGCGATCCCGGACCCGCCGAGGTAGGCGTGCGCGGCGAGCGTGTCCGGGAACCGCCCGCGCAGATCGTCCCCCTCGACGTGCGCGACCCTGGCCGGAATCCCGAGCCGCCGCGCCAACTCCCGTACGGCGTCGGCGAGTCCGGCCGGATTGAGCCCGCCGGCGTTGGTGACGATCCGCACCCCGCGTTCGTGTGCGAGGCCGAGGCAGTCCTCCAGTTGCCGCAGAAAGGTGCGCGCGAACCCGGCGCCGGGGTCCTTGAGCCGGTCCCGACCGAGGATGAGCATGGTCAGCTCGGCGAGGAAGTCCCCGGTGAGGACGTCGAGTTCGCCTCCGGTCAGCATCTCGTGGAGGGCGTCCAGACGGTCGCCGTAGAACCCTGAGAAGTTGCCTATCCGGAGGGTCACCCGGCCTCCCCCGTCTGCCGTTCGGTGGTCTCCGCCTTCGGCGGGCGGCCCCCTCCGGGCGGCCCCGCGAACACCTGGGCGACCCCCAACCACTGCTCTGCCTCCGGCCCTTCGGCGTCGAGGGCGAGGTCGTCGCGGTGGGCGCGCTGGGTGACGAGGAGGCAGAAGTCGAGGGCGGGGCCGGTGACCCGCTGGTCGGCGCCCTCGGGCCCGTACGTCCACAACTCGCCGGAAGGGGAGGTGAGTTCGACGCGGAACTCCTCGAACGGCGCCGCCAGCCCGTGCACGCCGAACGCGAAGTCCCGTGTCCTGACGCCGAGTCGGGCGATGTGGCGGAGCCGGTCGGTGGGGACCGGCGTGACGCCGAGCGCGTCCGCGACGTCCAGGCCGTGCGCCCAGGTCTCCATCAGGCGGGCGGTGGCCATGGACGCGGTGGACATCGGCGGGCCGTACCAGGGGAACCGTCCCCGCTCGGGCGCCGTCCGCAACACCTTCTCCAGCGCCTCGCGTTCGGCCCGCCAGCCCCCGAGCAAGCGCTCGGGCGGGCGTTGCGCGCCGGCCCGCGCCCCGTCGTCCACGAAGTCGCCGGGCGCCACGAGCGCCTTCTCGACCTCGCGCGAGAACGCGTCCTGGTCGGTCATCGCCAGCCGGGCGGAGCGGTCCGTCCAGGCGAGGTGGGCGATCTGGTGGGCGATGGTCCAACCGGCCGCCGGCGTCGGGAGTTTCCACTGCTCGGGGCTCAACTCGGCTACCAGCCGGTCGAGTTCCTCGCTCTCGGCACGCAGGTCGTCGATGACGGGGGTGGGGTCGGCCATGGGGCGAGCATGGCAGCGGGGATGAAAACAATCAAGCATGCTTGCATGGATTTTGGTCGCGACGGCAGCCCGGGGGCGCCCGGTAGCAAGGCCGGTCAACACCCCCGGGCCGCAAGGACGTTCAGTTCGTCTCCCGGCCGCGGGGCCGGTCAGCCCACCTCCGCAGCCGCCTCCGCCAGCACACCGACCGCGTCCAGCCGCGGGATCACCCGCATGCAGTGGACCGCCTGCTCGGCACCGAACGCCCGCTGCTCCTCGGTGACCGTCGGTTCGACCGCGCAGTCGGCCTGAACTCGCACGTAGTTCAGGGCAGTTGCGAAGAGCATGGAGAACGACCGCGTCCCCCTGATCACGCCCGGGCCACCGGCGGCGCGGTACGCCCGGACGATCCGCCGAGCCCTCCCGGGGTCCGGCTCGTTCGCGCCCGACCAGATGAACAGGGCGCGCGCCAGCTCCTGTTCGGCGGAGATGGGGCCGGCGTTGTCCCAGTCGAGCAGGACCGGTCCGGCGGGGCCCACCAGGACGTTCTGCGGCTGGAAGTCGAGGTGCGACATCACCAGGCCGGCGTCACCCGCGGGTATCACCCAGGCGGACAGCTCAGGTACTACGCCCTCGACGAAGCGGTCCAGGTCGTCGGCCCACGCGAGCCCCGCGCGCCGTACCTTCTCGCCGAGTTCCTTCCACTCGGCGTCGTCGGGGCAGCGCTCGTACCAGTCGTTCACCGGACCCTCGGCGCCCGCCCCCGCGCGGTGGACGATCCCGGCCGTCCGCCCGAACCAGTCCAGGACCGCCGGGTCGGAGGGGTCGGCCGCGCTCCCCTCGACCCAGTCGTACAGCTTGACCGCGGAGGACTCCAGGCGGGTGACGTGGGCGCCGTCGCGGTTGGTGTGCAGGCGGGGCGCCGAGATGCCCAGCTCCTCCGCCGCGTCCCGGAGTCCGGCCTCCTTGCGGACCTGGTCCTCGTCGCACCCGAACAGCATCTCCTTCACCGCCCAGGACGATCCGGCGCCGGTCAGCCGCCAGATCTGCCCGAGAGCGCCCCGGGTCACCGGGGTGACGGTCCAGGGGCCGGGGCCGAGGGAGTAGGCGTCGGCGATGGCTGCGGCTTCCACTGTCCTGGTGGGTGTGGGCATGAGCGCCGACTGTAGTTCGCGTAGTACGCGCGGGGTACGGGATTTTCGCGGCCCGAGGGGGATGCGGTCGAGGGCGGGCAGGTCACGGCCGTATCGACGCCCGGTCGGATTATGCCCCGGAATTGGTCAATACCTTTCCAAGTCCTCTTGGCCCGGCCCTGGGTGTGGCAGTTCACTGCGCCGCATGAGAGTCGAACGAACCACGAGAACCAGAGCCCCGGGCCCCTCGGGACCCACGATCCGTCCGGGCCGGGCGCTCACCGTGCTGGCCACCACCGTCGCCGCGCTCGGCCTGTCGCTGGGCAGCGCCTCCGCCGCCGGCACGCCGGTCCCGGCGAACGGCACACCGGCCGCCGTGCCGGTCTCCGCCAGCACGCCGACCGCCACCACGCCGACCACCGCCGTACCGCCCGAGTTCGGCACCGACTACCACGACCCCGTCACCGCCGCCCCGCCGATCGCGACCCCGCACACCAGGTCGTGCTCGGTCACCGTCGCGCAGGCCCGGTTCAAGGACTTCACCCCGTACACCGGCACCTACACCCCGCCCAACGGCTGCGGCGCGCCCGGCAGTTGGGCCAAGGTCGTGCTGCGCCTCGACGGGAGCGTGCAGGGCAGGCAGTTCGACCGGCTCGGCTATCTGGACATCGGCGGCGTGCAGATGCTCCGCACCTCGACGCCCGAGCCCTCGCAGGACGGCATCGACTGGTCCGTCGAGAAGGACGTCACCCAGTACGCGCCCACCCTCAGCACCCCGCAGTCCGTCGACATGCTCATCGGCAACGTTGTCGACGACACCTACACGGGCGTCCTGAACGTCAAGGTCACTCTCACGTTCTACGCGTCTACCCCTGGAGTACGGGTCTCCGGGCCCGACCGCGTCATCCCGCTGAGTGACGCCGACCGTGTGACGACAGGCGCCTCGCTCACCGTGCCGCGCAACTCCGAGCGGATCCTCGCGGAGGTGTACGCCACCGGGTCGGGCGGCGGCTGCGAGGAGTTCTGGTACTCGGCGGTCACCCCTTCGGCGTCGTACTCCTGCAAGGGCGGGGACGACGGGCCGTACCGCGAGGTGCGGATCAGCGTCGACGGGAAGGTCGCCGGGATCGCGTCCCCGTACCCGAACGTGTGGACCGGCGGCTGGTCCCCGTACCTCTGGTCGGTGATCCCCTCGCCTCACTCCTTCGACGTACGACCGCTGGTGTACGACCTGACGCCGTTCGCGGGAGTCCTCAACGACGGCAAGGCGCACAAGGTCGACGTGTCGGTGATCGGGGTGCCGGCCGGGCAGACCGGGTGGAGCGCGCCGACGAACGTCCTCGTCTGGCAGGACCACCACAAGGCGGTCGTGACCGGAGCCGTCACGTCGTACCGGCAGAGTGGTCCTCAGGTCGTCAATCACTACACCGACGGATCGCTGCGGCACCTGGCGACCGACGGCTCGGACCGGCTCAAGGTCACCGGGTACGTCGACACCTCGCACGGCCGGGTCACGACGACGGTCGAGCGGACCGTAAGGACCGCGATCGACCACCGGTGGACGCCCGACGAGAACACCGACGACCAGACCGGCACGTGGACCGACCACCAGGCCGTCACCACCGGCGGGCACGTCTCCCGCACCGACCGCGCCTACACGCTCGACGGCCGCGCGACCATCGACAGCGCCAACCGGCTGCGCGTGATCATGTCCGTCGGCGACCGCTCGGCCGTCGGCGCCACCCGCGTCGACGACGAGTACCGCGGCGACGCGACCTTCACGCTCGGCGTACCCCGCGAGCAGCGGCACGCCGTGGCCACGACGAGTGAGCGGTACCGGGTCCGGGGGCCGGGGGTCCGCTACGACCACACCCTCGCGACCGAGCAAGGGGTCCTGACGAAGGACGTACAGCGCTACTGAGATAGGGGGTACCCGGGAGGGACGAGTACGAGTACAGGGACGAAACGGGGACGGGTACGGGGTCCCGGCCTCCTCTCCTCGGTCGTCCCTCTCGGGTACTACCCGGGTACACCGGCTGAGGGACGGCCGGCCGCCTCAGCCGGTGGAGGCTCCGGAGCCGCCGGAGGCGCTGAGCTTGCCGGAGGCGCCGGGCGCGTCCGGCACCTTCGCCCTCCCCCTCCCCACCTGCGTACGTACCGCCCCCATGCTCGCGGCGATGACGAGCGCGATCGCCAGCGCCTGGAGCGAGGTCAGGGCCTGGTCGAGGATGAGGAACCCGGCCCCCGCGGCGATCGCGGGTTCGAGGCTCATGAGGATCGCGAACGTGGAGGCGGGCAGGCGGCGCAGCGCGAGGAGTTCGAGGGTGTAGGGGAGGACGGAGGAGAGGATCGCGACGGCCGCGCCGAGGCCGACGGTCGCCGGGTGCAGCAGCTTCGTACCCGCCTCCGCGATCCCGAGCGGCAGGAAGAGGACGGCCCCGACGCCCATCGCGAGCGCGAGCCCGTCCGCCTGCGGGAAGCGGCGGCCCGTGCGGGCGCTGAAGACGATGTACGTCGCCCAGGCGACGCCCGCCGAGAGCGCGAACGCGACACCGGCCGGGTCGAGGCTGTCGAAGCTCCCGCCGCCGAGCAGGAAGACGCCGGCGAGGGCGAGGGCCGCCCAGACCGCGTTCACCGCGCGGCGGGAGGCCAGGACCGAGAGGGCCAGCGGGCCGAGGACCTCCAGCGTGACGGCCGGGCCGAGGGGGATGCGGGCGACGGCCTGGTAGAAGAGACCGTTCATGGTGGCCATCGTGGCGCCGAAGACGATCACCGTGCCCCAGTCCGCGCGCGAGTGGCCGCGCAGGCGGGGGCGGCAGATCACGAGCAGCACGACCGAGGCGACCACCAGCCGCAGCGTCACCACGCCGAGCGCGCCCGCCCTCGGCATCAGCAGCACGGACAGGGCGCCGCCGAACTGCACCGACACGCCGCCGGCCAGCACCAGGCCGATGGGCCCGAGGGGGGTGGTACCCCGTACCCGTCCCCCGCCAGGGGTACCGCCCCAAGTGCCGCCCTCACCTCGGAGGGTTCCGGGTACGCCGCCAGTAGGGGTCGCGATCGTCGGTTCAGGGGTGGTCACTGGCGGTCCCGGTGCTCGGCGAGTTCATCGTGGTGCACTTACAAGTCCACGGTAATGGACTTGGTCAGGCGTGTGAACCGGGTTTGCCGCTGTCTCGGAGCGTGAGATGCCTTCAGTCGCCGGGCCGGAAGAGGTGACCGTAGTAGGGGTGGTTCGTGTCGTATGCGGTGTAGGGGTTGGGCTCGGGGGCCGGTACGGGAGCCGGTACGTCATACCCGTAGCCCCCGGACTCGTAGGCCCCGTACCCGTAGTACCCCGCTCCACCCGTGTCACCGGGGTAGTACCCCTGGCCTACGCCATCGCCCACCCCCGCCTCCGCCGCTCCCTCCTCCAGGAACACCGGCATCCGTAGCTCCCCGGTGTCCATGACGGCGTTGTTCTGCGAGCGGTGCAGCCGGGAGTACGCCCCGCCGCGCGCGAGCAGTTCCTCGTGCCGCCCGGTCTCGACGACCCGCCCCCGGTCGACGACGAGGATGCGGTCGGCGTCGGGCGCGAGGTTGAGGTCGTGGGTGATCATCAGGGTCGTCCGCCCGGCCATCAGCCGACGCAGCGGCTTGACCACCCGGCGTGCGGACATCGCGTCGAGCCCGGTCGTCGGCTCGTCGAGGACCAGCACCGGGGAGTCCCGCAGGATCGCGCGGGCGATGGCGAGCCGCTGGAGCTGACCGCCGGACAGGCGTGCGGTGCCGGGGTCGATCCGCGTGTCGTACCCGTCGGGGAGGCGTACGACGAAGTCGTGGGCGTCGGCCGCGCGTGCCGCCGCCTCGATCGCCTCGTCGCTGGCGCCGGGCCGGCCGCAGGCGATGTTGGCGCGGACGGTGTCGTGCAGGACCAGCGTCTCCTGGGGGAGGAGGGTGACGTACTCCCGCAGCCGGGTGAGGGCGAGGTCCCGCAGAGGTGTGCCGTCGAGGCGTACCTCTCCGGTATCAGGGTCGTAGAACCTGAGGAGGAGCTTCGAGACCGTGGACTTCCCGGCGCCGCTCGGGCCGGTGACGATCACCAGCTCGCCGGGGCTGACGTCGAAGGAGAGCCCTCGGAGGGCGTCGCGGTCCGCGCCGGGGTAGCGGAAGGCGACGTCGCGGACGGTGATCGCGCCGTCGGGGCGGCCGGTGTCGGCGGCGTGCCGAGGGTCGGCGACCGACGGCCGTACATCGAGGATCTCGATCAGCCGCTCGGCGCCGGCGGTGGCCGCCGTCACCGTGAGCCCGAGCTGGGCGAGGCCGCGCACGGGCGGGTAGAGGTAGCCCAAGAAGGCTGCGAACGCGAGGAGTTGACCGAGCGTCATGCGGCCGGTGGAGATCTCCCAGGTGCCGACGCCGATCACCGCAAGCACGCACACGGTCTCGATGACCTGGACGAGCTGCTCGTACGCCTCGTTCAGCCGGGTCGAGCGCACGGAGGCGCGGAACCACGCCGTCGCCTCCTCGTGCAGCCGCCGCCGCTCGGCGTCGCGGCGGCCGTACGCCTGGGTGAGGACGATGTTGCCGAGGGACTCCTCGACGACGGAGGTGATCGCGCCGTCCGCGACCCGGCCCGCGCGGGAGACGTCCTTGATGGAGCCGGAGAAGCGGCGGGCCGCGAGCCAGAACAGGGGCGCGAGGACGAAGGTCGCGGCGGCCAGGTCCCAGCGCAGCCAGAACGCGGCGGCGGCGTAGAAGAGGGCGCTGAACCCGGCGGAGGCGGCGCCCACGAGGCCGGACACGACGAGTGTCTCGATCGCCTCGACGTCGCTGGTGAGCCGGGACAACAGGTCGCCCTGGCGGTGGACTTGGAAGAAGTGCGGGGGCAACTGCTGTACGTGGTCGAAGACATGCTCGCGCAGTCTCATCACGAAGCGTTCGGTGGCCCAGGCGGCGAGGGAGTTGCCGGCGTAGGCGACGGCCGCGCCGACGACCGCGACAGCGAGCCACTTCGCGGCGGGGGCCCAAAAGGCGTTCAGGGAGCCCTGGTTGAGGGCGTGGTCGGTCAACTCACCGAACAGCAGCACGGCTTCGGTCTCGGCGAGGGCGGCGAGGACGGTGCAGACCCAGACGAGCAGCAGCCAGGTGCGCAGTCCTCTGGTCAGCGGCCAGAAACGGCGGAACGCGACCCGGGGCGGAATGGTCGGGGTGCCGTACGCGTATTCTTCGGCGTCCGAATCGATATCGAGATCATCGATCCCCGTATTCTTGCCGGCCATGCGACACGCCCTTTCCCCACCGTCGGCCCGTCATCGGCAAATGAATCGAAAAAGGGCCGACGGTGCACCACCGGCCCTTTTTCAAAGTTCAGCTCGGGATCAGTTGTCCCGGCCGGGGATCGGCTTGGGGGCCGGCGGAACCGGGCGCTTGGCCTTGGGCTTCGGCTTCGGCGGGGGCGGGAGCTGCTTCGACTTGGGCTTCGGGGGCAGCGGGGCAAGCTTCTTGAAGCTCATTCCGACTCCTAAGGGGGATTGCGCTGTACCTTCGATTTCGTCGAATTCCGCGTCCGGAACCCGATACCGAGGAACTTACACGGCTCCCTTGTTCAGAGTCGGCAAAGTTGGCAAAGAGGCGCTGTGAATACCTTTGAAAAAGCTGGGCATTTCGTCGGAGCCGCCCAGCCGATTCACAGAGTGCCTGGTCAGCCGCGTCCGTCACGCGGCCCGAACGTCTCCAGCGCCAGCGTGTCCGTGACCCGCGCGTACAGATAGGTGTCCGCCCACTCGGCGATCCCCGGGTACGCGCACGCGGCGACCAGCCGCGTAACGGCTCCCGGCACGTCGTACGGCGTGACCCGTAGGTCCACCCCGGGCCCGAGCAGGCACCAGTGCGCGCCGGACCGGCCGTACGGCATCCCGACGCTGCCGGGGTTAACCACCAACTTGCCCTCGGCGAGGCGGAGATACGGCATGTGGGTGTGCCCGCAGACAACCGTGCGTACGGCGGGGTCGAGCCCGGCGAGGACCTCGCGCCAGCGGGCCGGGCGGGAGTCGACGAGGACGACTTCCTCGTCGTCGCGGGGAGTTGCGTGGCAGAACAGGGTCGCGCCCAGCCCGGCGACGGTGAGCGTGAGGGTCGCCGGGAGGGCGGCGAGGAAGGCGACGTGCTCCTCGGTCAGCGCTCGCGCGGCGAACGGGCCGATGGGGTCCGGGATTTCGGCGCGCAGGCCGCGCCGGTACTCGACCAGTTCCCGGTCCGCGTTGCCGGAGACCCACAGCACGCGGTCGCCCTGCTCCCTCAACAGATCGATGACCTCGGCGGGTTGGGGTCCCGCCGCGATATCCCCGGTGAGGACGATCCGATCGGCAGCGGCGACGTCCGGTTCGGCGAGGACCGCTTCGAGGGCGGGCAGGACGCCGTGGATGTCGGACAGGACGGCGACCGACTCGGCTTTCCCGTACGCCGACTCGGCTCCCCTGTACGCCGACTCGGCTTCTCCGTACGTCACTTGGCGCCCCCTTCGTCGTCCAGCGCCTCGGCGAGGACCTCCGCGAGGTGCCTGCCCCGCACCCCGGCCAGCTGCTCCAGCTGGGTCCGGCAGGAGAAGCCGTCGGCGAGGACGACCGCGTCCTGCGGCGCCTCCCGTACGGACGGCAGGAGCTGCTCCTCGGCGCAGGCGGACGACACCTCGAAGTGCCCTTTCTCGAAGCCGAAGTTACCGGCGAGGCCGCAGCATCCGCCGCTCAATTCCCCGCTGAGACCGGCGACTTCCCGCAGCCGCCGGTCGGCCGCGTCGCCGAGCACCGCGTGCTGGTGGCAGTGGGTCTGTCCGACCACCGGCCGGTCCAGCCGGGGCGGCGTCCAGTCGGGGGCGTACTTCTCCAGCGCCTCCGCGAAGGTGAGCACCCGGGCGGCGAGCCGTGCGGCGCGCGGGTCGTCGGGGAGGAGTTCGGGGAGGTCGGCGCGGAGCGCGGCGGCGCAGCTGGGTTCCAGGACGATGAAGGGCGGGAGCGGCAAGTCGTCGTCCTCGTCCGGAAGTTCATCGAGTTCATCGAGTCCGCCGAGACCGTTGAGCGCGTCGAGTCCGCTGTCCCGCGCCTCCTCCAGCAGCTCCCCCTCCCGCACATCCCGCGCATCGTCGGCCGAGATCAGGTACGGATCCAGCAGATCCAGCGTCGCCCGCAGCACCTCCCGCGCCCGCTCCAACTGCCCCGTGGAGACGTACGTCAGCCCGCAGCACACCTTCCCCCGCCGCACCGCCCACGGCGCCGCCCCGCCCTTCCACCGCACGGTCGGCGGCAGCAGGACCGTCATCCCGGCCGCCTCCAGCACCCGAACTGCCGCCTTGCCGACAGCTGGTGACAGATGGTCAGTGAACGTGTCCGGCCACAGCACGACCATCTGCCCGCCCCGCCGCCACTCGACGGGAGCCCGCCGCTCGGCCCGAGCCCGTTTCAGCGCCGCCTTGAACCGCCGCAGCCACCACCGGCTGAACGTCTCCGACGCCACCCGTGGAATCCCCCGCTCGGGCGCGACGCCCCCGACCCGCTTCCCCAGCGCCGCCAACGGCCGTACGGAGGCAAGGGAGTTGACGAGCGGAGCGGTCCGGGTCCGGGCGATCCACCGCAGCCACTGCGGCAGCCGTCCCATGCTGTAGTGCGCGGCCGGACGCCGTCGCCCCTCGTAGTGGTGGTGCAGGAACTCGGCCTTGTAGGTGGCCATGTCGACGCCGACGGGGCAGTCCGAGCGGCACCCCTTGCAGGAGAGGCAGAGGTCGAGGGCGTCGCGGACCTCCGTCGACCGCCAGCCGTCGGTGACGAGTTCACCCGCGAGCATCTCGTGCAGGAGCCTCGCGCGTCCCCGCGTGGAGTGGGCCTCCTCGCCGGTCGCGCGGAACGACGGGCACATGACGGCGGGGCCGGACGCCGTCGTCGTACGGCACTTGGCGACGCCCACGCAGCGGCGTACGGCGGCGGAGAAGTCGCCGTCGTCGGCGGGGTAGCCGAAGACGACGGGGACGGGTTCGCGGGGCAGCGGTGCGAAGCGGAGGTTGGTGTCGAGGGGTGCGGGGCGGACCAGCATGCCGGGGTTGAGGAGGTCGTCGGGGTCCCAGAGCGCCTTGACGCGTTCGAAGAGGGTGACCATCTCCACCCCGTACATCCTGGGTAGTAGTTCCGCGCGCGCCTGGCCGTCGCCGTGTTCCCCGGAGAGGGAGCCGCCGTGGGCGGTGACGAGGTCGGCGAGCTCCTCCGAGAAGCGGCGGAAGCGGGCGATGCCGGGGCCGGTGAGGAGGTCGAAGTCGATGCGGACGTGGATGCAGCCGTCGCCGAAGTGGCCGTAGGGGGTACCCCGCAGCCCGTGCGCGGCGAGGAGGGCGCGGAAGTCGCGCAGGTAGGCGCCGAGGCGGGCCGGGGGTACGGCGCAGTCCTCCCAGCCGGGCCACGCCTCGCGGCCGTCCGGGGTCCTCGTCGCCGTACCGCTCGCGTCCTCCCGGATGCGCCACAGGGCGCGCTGTCCGGCGGGGTCGGTGACGACCACCGCGTCGACGGCGTCGGCCGCGCGGACGATCGCCTCACCCCGTACCCGTGCCTCGTCCGGGGTGTCGCCGCCGGTCTCGACGAACAGCCAGGCACCGCCGCGGGGCAACCCGTAGCTCTCGGGTACGAGGTCGGCGGCCATACCCTCGACCGTCAACGGCCCGTACGGCAGCAGCCCGGCCGCCGCCTCCGCCGCGTCGCCCTCGTCCCCGTACCCCAGGACGGCGAGGGCCCGCGCCCGGGGTGCCTCGACGAGGCGGACGGTGGCCCGGGTGAGGACCGCGAGGGTGCCCTCGGAGCCGCAGTAGGCGCGGGCCGTGTCGGCGCCGTTCTCGGGGAGCAGGGCGTCCAGGGCGTACCCGGAGATGCGCCGGGGAAGTTCGGGGAAGCCGGTGCGCAGGCGGGCCAACTCGGTGTCGACCAGTCGGCGTAGTCCTTCGGGGCTGCCCGACCAGTCCCTCCCCAGGGTGAGGCGGGCGCCGCGCGCGGTCACGACGTCCAGGCTCCGGACGTTGTCGGCGGTCGTCCCCCACGCGACCGAGTGGGAGCCGCACGAGTTGTTGCCGATCATGCCGCCGAGGGTGCAGCGGCTGTGCGTGGAGGGGTCGGGGCCGAAGCGCAGGCCGTGCGGGGCGGCGGCGTCCTGGAGGCGGTCGAGGACCAGTCCCGGCTGGACCACGGCGGTACGGGCGGCGGGGTCCAGGTCGAGGACGCGGTTCAGGTGCCGGGTGAAGTCGAGGACGACGCCGGTGCCGGTGGCCTGCCCGGCGATGGAGGTACCCCCACCCCTGGGTACTACGGGTACCCCGTGCTCCCGGCAGATCTCCAGGGCGGCGATCACGTCGGCGTCGTCCCGGGGAGCCACGACCCCGAGGGGGACCCGCCGGTAGTTCGAGGCGTCCATGGTCACGAGGGCACGGGAGGTGGTGTCGAAGCCGACGTCGCCTCGCAGGGCCGCGCGCAGATCCGCTTCCAGGTTCGGCATGGGTACAGGAAATCAGGCCGGGCGCCCGGGGGCAGGGGTCCGGACGTCCAAGATCCTTCAAGGCGGTGCCGCGCGTAGTACCTGGGAGGGACCGGTACTGCCCCCTGCCCTGACGTCCACACGGTGTCTCACCGGACGGACCACGTTTCGCTCACGTTTCCCGTAACGGCTACCCTCCCCCCGTGGCTGAGATCCGGATTCCCTCTGACATCAAGCCCGCGGACGGTCGTTTCGGCGCGGGTCCCTCCAAGGTGCGGATCGAGGCGCTGGACGCCCTCGCCGCCACCGGTACCTCCCTCCTGGGTACGTCACACCGACAGGCCCCGGTGAAGAATCTGGTCGGTGAGGTCCGCGAGGGCATCTCCGCGCTCTTCTCCCTGCCCGAGGGCTACGAGGTCGTCCTCGGCAACGGCGGCTCGACCGCGTTCTGGGACGTCGCGACCCACGGGCTGATCGAGAACAAGTCGCAGCACCTCACCTTCGGCGAGTTCAGCTCGAAGTTCGCCAAGGCGGCCAAGCTCGCCCCCTGGCTGGCCGAGCCCACCGTGATCTCCTCCGACCCGGGCACCCACCCGGAGGCTCAGGCGGAGGCGGGTGTAGACGTGTACGCCTTCACCCACAACGAGACGTCGACGGGTGTCGCGGCGCCCATCAAGCGCGTCGCGGGTGCCGACGAGGGCGCGCTGGTCCTGGTCGACGCCACCTCCGGCGCGGGCGGCCTCCCGGTCGGCATCGCCGAGACGGACGTCTACTACTTCGCCCCGCAGAAGTCCTTCGCCTCCGACGGCGGCCTGTGGATCGGCGTGTTCTCCCCGGCCGCGATCGAGCGCGCCGAGCGCGTCCACGCCTCGGGCCGGCACGTCCCGGAGTTCTTCAGCCTCCCCACGGCGATCGACAACTCCCGCAAGAACCAGACGTACAACACCCCCGCGCTCTCCACCCTGTTCCTGCTGAACGAGCAGCTCAAGTGGATCAACGGCCAGGGCGGCCTCGCCTTCTCCACCGCCAGGACGAAGGACTCCTCCACCCGCCTCTACACCTGGGCCGAGGAGTCGAAGCACGCGACGCCGTTCGTCACCGACCCGGCGAAGCGCTCGCAGGTCATCGGCACGATCGACTTCACGGAGGACATCGACGCCGCCGCGATCGCCAAGGTCCTGCGCGCCAACGGCATCGTCGACACCGAGCCCTACCGCAAGCTCGGCCGCAACCAGCTGCGCGTCGCCATGTTCCCGGCGATCGACCCGGCGGACGTCGAGGCCCTCACGAAGTGCGTCGACCACGTGATCGAGAACCTCTGACTCCCTTGCCGCACGGCGTAGTTGTCCGCCGCGCACAGGTACGACGCTGAAGGGCGCCCGGTGAACTCCGGGCGCCCTTCGCGCAGTTCAGGTCGCCGTACAGGTCAAGGCCGGCGTACTGCCCCCGCCGGGTGCGGCACCGAACCCGAAGGTGGCCGAACTCCCCGCGGACAAGGCCCCGTTGTGAGCCGCGTTGGCGGCGGTCACCGCCGCGCCGCTCTGGGTGTACGACGCGTTCCACATGCTGGAGATCTGCTGCGAGCCGGGGAAGTTCCAGGCGACCTTCCACGACGAGATGGCCGTCGTCCCCGAATTCACCACTTTCACCTCGCCGTTGAAGCCGCCGCCCCAGTCGCTGGTGACGGCGTAGGTCGCGGTGCAGGCGGCGCTCCCGCCACCGCCTCCGCCGCCCCCACCGCCACCGCTCCCGCCGACCGGCGGGAAGGCCGGCGCCTTGACGCTGGCGAGGTAGCCGTCCTTCACCGTGTCGACGGTCTGCCAGTCGTCCTTCAGAATCCCGCCGGTGTCACCGGCGTTGGGCTTCCACGACCAGAACGTCC
>NZ_LIRL01000010.1 GCF_001419795.1 Streptomyces niveiscabiei | reverse complement strand
GGACCATCGTGCAACTCCTGGCGGGCGGCCTCAAGGACGAGACCATCGCCCGCCGGCTCGGCATGTCCCTGCGCACCACGCGCCGGCACATCGCCGACATCATGAAGCGGCTCGGCGCCGAGAGCCGCTTCCAGGCCGGCGTGCTCATCGCGCGCGCCGAAGCGGGCGGACACCGCGACGACGCCCTGAGCTGGCCGGCGGAACCGGCGGCCGTACTGCGCGAACCCGCGCTGCGCCCCGTCGGCAACTGACGGGCCGCGACACGTTCCAGGCGGACCGGGAGACCGCCGGCCGGCCGCGTCAGAGTCCGCGGGCCGGGCGGCGGGCGCCGGGCAGGGGCGGCGGCTTTCACCTCCGCTTCGGGAGGCTGGCGGGGGCCGCGTCAGAGCCCGAGGGCCGGGCGGTGGGCGTCCGGCCGGGGTGGCGGCGCCGGTGCTCACCCCTGCTCCGGCACGAAGTCGTCCATGCCGCGCAGCGGCGAGCACAGTACCCACAGGCCGGCCAGGCAGGTGCCCGCCGCCGCGATCCACAGGGTGCCCCGCACTCCGAGGACCCCGCCCAGCGCCCCGCCTGCCAGCGTGCCGAGCGTCAGTGTGCCGAACGCCACGAACCGCACGGTGGCGTTGACCCGGGCGAGCATCCGCTCGGGGCAGGCGGCCTGCCGGTAGCTCACCTGCGCGATGTTGTAGAGGACGGTCCCGTAGCCGGTGACCAGCAGCCCGAGCACGGCCGCCGCGACCAGCGGCCCCGGCCGCGCGAGCGGCACCAGGAACAGGGCCGGGAACGCGGTGACGGGCACCAGCCACACCGCCCTGGCCTGCCCCAGCCGCCGGATCACCGGGCGCGCGGTGAGGGCCGCGAGCACCCCGCCCAGGCCGAGCACGCTCAGCACCAGGCCCACGAGCGTGCCCGACAGGGCCAGCGTCCTGGCCAGGAACAGCACCAGGACCGCGTTCAGCACCCCGCTGAACAGGTTGGCCGTGGCCGTGCAGCAGGTGATCGCCCGCAGCGCCGACGTCCGGGCCACGAACCGCAGCCCCTCCCGGATCTCCGCGAGCACCGACGCGCCCCCGGCCGCGCGCGGCGCGGGCTCCGACTCGGGGACGCCGCGCAGCAGGACGGCCGCCAGCAGATAGCCGCCCGCCGTCCCGAGGACCGGCCCGGCGACCCCGGAGAGCTGGACGAGACCGCCCCCGATACCCGGCCCGGTGATCTGCGCGAGGGACTGGCTCGACTGGAGCTTCGCGTTGCCCTCGACGAGGTGCTCGCGCGCGACCAGCGACGGCAGGTACGACTGGTAGGAGACGTCGAACAGGACCGCGCAGACCCCGGCCAGCAGCGCCACCGCCACCAGCTGGGAGACCGTCAGCACGCCCAGCCACCAGGCCACCGCGACCGTGCACAGCAGCAGCGCCCGCACCGCGTTGGACCACATCATCAGCCGCCGCTGCCTGGCCCGCTCGACCCAGACCCCGGCGGGCAGCCCGATCAGCAGGTAACCGGCCGTCTCCGCCGCGCCCAGCACCCCCATCTCCCACGGGGACGCCGCCAGCGTCGTCGCGGCGGCCAGCGGCAGGACCGTGTTCCCGACGTACGTGCCGAACTGACTGACCGTGTCCGCCGCCCAGAACATCCTGAAGCCGCGGTGCGCGGGCAGGGACGGCGCGGGCGGCGCGGCGGAGCGGGCCACCCTCACCGCCCGGCCGACGGGGCCGCCGCCAGCACCTCGGCCAGCACGGTCACGGCGTGGTCGACGTCCTCGGCGTCCACCCCGGCGTGCGTGACGGCGCGGATCCGGTCCCGGCCCAGCTCGGCGACCCGCACCCCGCGCGCGTGGGCCGCGTCGATGAACGAGGCCGTGGTGTGGGCGGTGGCCTCCGGGTCGACGGAGAAGAACACCATGTTCGTGCGGGGCGGCTCCGGGTCGAGCCGCAGCCCCGGCACCCCGGCCAGCCCCGCCGCCAGCCGGGCCGCGTTGGCGTGGTCGTCGGCGAGCCGGTCGACCATCTCGGTCAGCGCGACGATGCCGCACGCGGCGATCAGTCCGGCCTGCCGCATCCCCCCGCCGAGCATCTTGCGCAGCCGGCGGGCGCTGTCGATGCTCTTGGCGTCGCCCGCCAGCACCGAACCGATCGGCGCGGACAGGCCCTTGGACAGACAGAACTGGACCGTGTCCGCGTGCGCGGCCAGCTCGGCGGCCGGGACGCCCAGCGCCAGCGCGGCGTTGAAGATCCGAGCCCCGTCCAGGTGCAGGGCGATCGAGTGGGCGCGGGCCACCACCGCCGCCTCGGCCAGATAGCCGGGCGACAGCGGGATACCGCCCCTGCGGTTGTGCGGCGTCTCCACGCTCAGCACCGCCGGCAGCGCGAACTGCGGGTCGTCGGCGTCGACCTCGCACGCCTCCACGACGGCCGCCAGCGGCAGGGTGCCGTCCTCGGCGGCGCTCACCGGCTCGTACACGATCCCGCCGAGCACCGCCGCGCCGCCCGCCTCGTAGACGTAGATGTCCGACTCGGCGCCGACGATCGCCTTGCCGCCGCGCGGGCTGTGCGTGAGGAGGGCCGTGAGGTTCGCCATGGTGCCGCTCGGCATCAGGCAGGCCGCCTCCTTGCCGAGCAGATCGGCCGACAGCCGCTCCAGTTCGGTGACCGTGGGGTCCTCGCCGTACACGTCGTCGCCGAGCGGGGCCTCGGCGGCGGCGCGCAGCATACGGGGGGTCGGCAGGGTGAAGGTGTCGCTGCGCAGTTCGACGACACGGTTCATGAGGTGCTCCCGGAGATCAGGGCGTTCACAGCGGCGGTCAGGGTCTGGTCGGCGGCCGACCAGCGCGCGCGGCGCGTGTCGGCGAGGGCGCGGTGGGCGGCGAGCCGGACCTCGGCGTCGTCGGCCGCGGCGAGCACACCGGCCCGGCCGGGGCCGCCGCCCGAGGTCGCGGCCCCGGCGACGGACGCCGGATCGAGGCCGGTGAGCAGCCCGGCCCACTCGGCGGGCAGGCGCTCGGCGGCCACCTCCGCGAACGGACGCCCGCCCGCCGAGGCCTCCCGGCTCACCTCGCCCACCTCGTGGTGGGCCGTGCGGAACGGCACACCGGCCACGACGAGCCGCTCCGCGAGCGCGGTGGCACTGGTCTGGCCCTCGTCGGCCCGGCGCAGCATCAGCTCCCGGCAGGGCACCGCGCCCTCGGCCATCAGCCGCAGCAGGACCACCGCGTCGGTCGTCGCCGACAGCGCGGACCACACGTGCCCCACCGCCTCGGTGCCGACCGCGATGGCGTTGGTGAAGCGGGCGGTGGACATGGCGGCGGTGGCCGCCGTCAGCGCGCCGAGCGCGGCGGCGGCCTTGCCCTGCACGTTCTCCAGCAGGAACGGATTGCGCTTCTGCGGCATCATCGAACTGCTGCCGACCAGGTCGTCGGGGAGCGCCAGCAGCGGATTCTCGGCGCTGGTCCAGGACTGGAGGTCGTGCGCCACCCGGGTCAGCAGGACCCCCAGCACCGTGCAGCCGGCCAGCAGCCGCAGCACCACGTCACGCGAGGCGACCGCGTGCAGCGAGTTCGGCAGCGGCGCCAGGAACCCGAGCAGCTCCGTGGTGCGGCGCGGGTCGATCGGCAGCGACGTGCCGCCGACCGCGCCCGCGCCCAGCGGGTTCTCCTCCAGCTCCTCGCCCGCCTGCGCCAGCTGGTCCAGGTCCCGTACGAGGGCGGCGGCCACCCCGGCGAGATAGTGGCCGTAGGTGATGGGCACCGCCGGCTGGTGGTGGGTGTAGGCGGGCATCACGGCCGTGGACCAGCGCCGCGCCCCGTCGGTCAGCACGGCACCGAACGCCGTGCACGCGTCCAGCAGCCGGTCGTAGGGCTCCCGCAGTTGCAGGCGCAGGACGGTCGCGTTGAGGTCGTTGCGGGACCGGCCGCTGTGCAGCACCCCGCCGGTCGGCGCGCCCAGCTCGTCGATCAGGTGGCCCTCGTAGGCCAGGTAGCGGCCACGCGGCGCCGGCCGGTCCCGCAGCGGCGCGAAGTCCGCGGCGCGCAGCTCCTCGATGCCGGCCAGCAGCCGGGCGGCGGTGCCGGGGGCGACGATGCCCTGTTCGGTGAGCATGACGACGTGCGCGCGGTCGACCTGGCTGGTGGGGCGCAGCTCGGCGGCGACGGGGTCGGCCGGGGCCCGCAGATGCCGTTCGAAGAGGATCTCCGCGGCGGCGGGGGCGACGGAGGTGGAGAGCCTGCCGGTGGCGGCGGTCGTGCTCATACGGCGGCTCCTTCGCCGGTGTCGGGACGCAAGGAGGTACGCAGCCGGGTGTGGGCGGCGGCGACGGCCAGGTCGGCGGCCTCGGCGGTGGGCGCGGTGGCGGTCGCGTGGCCGACCCGGTCGCGGTGGTCGCGCTGCGGTTCGAGGCGGACGCCGGTACGGCCGGTGAGCACCGCCTCGGCGCCCTCGGGCAGGCCACCGGTGTCCGGCGGGCCGCCCAGCCGCGCCGGGGTGTCCACGACCAGGAAGCGCAGGCGCGCGTGGTGCGACCTGACCGCTTCCAGGTCCACGGGCAGGCCGAGCGCGGCGGACACCTGGGCGCGCACCAGGTCGACACCCGTGGCGGAGCGGATCAGCTCGGGGATCATGCCGCCCGCGAGCCGGGGGTTGACCTCGATGAGCACCGGTTCGCCCAGCCGCAGCCGCAGCTCGACGTGGGCCGCTCCGAACCCGAGCCCCAGCGCCTTGACCGCCTGGACGGCGGCGTCGGCCAGCGCGGCGGCGTCGGCGTCCGCGACGGGCGCCGGGACGTCGTGCCCGATCTCCACGAAGTGGGGCGCCCGGCCCAGGTGCTTGCCGACGACGGCCACGGCCCGGTCGCCGAACACCTCCACCGAGAACTCGGACCCGCGCACGAACTCCTCGACGAGGAAGTCCCGCGCCACCGGCATGCCCCGCTCGTTGTGGGTGCGGGCCAGCAGCCGGGCCGCGTGCTCGGCGGCCTCCTGCCGCGTGCCGCACAGCCGTACGCCCGAACTGCCCGAGCCGTCCACCGGCTTGAGCACCACGGGCGTCCCGATCCGGTCCACCGCGTCGAGGGCCTCCGCCGCCGTGGCGACCAGCGCGTGGGCGGCCACCGGCACCCCGCCCGCCACGAGTGCGGCGTGCTGGCCGCCCTTGTGCCGGCAGCGGACGACGGCGTCCGGGTCGGGGCCCGGCAGCCCCAGGGCCGCCGCCGCGCTCGCCGCGACGGGCACGAAGTAGTCGGAACTGGTGGTCACCCCGGCCACCGCGGACCCTTCGGCGTGCGGCAGGGCCCGCACGGCCGCCAGGACCGCCGGGAGGCTGGAGGTGTCCGCGCGGACCACGGTGATGCCGTCGGTGCGCGCGTAGTCGTACCGGCCGGGGTCCTCGGCCAGCAGGACCGGGCGGGCGCCGAGCTCCCGGGCCCGGCGGGCGAACAGCCGTCCCGTGCCGGTGGTGTTGCTCTCGACCAGCACGAGGAGGGGCTCTGTCATCGGTGCTCCGGAGAAGAAGAAGGGGATGAGGCGGCCGGGTCGGCCAGCAGGACGTCGTCGAGGGTGCGCCGGTCCCACTCCAGCCGCGCCCAGCCGCCCAGGGCGTCGCCCGGCCGCTGGACGGTGCGCGGCCCGGTCGCGGGCGGCATGTCCAGCACGCCCTGCTCCCGCAGCCACTCGTCGCGGTACACCGAGTCCTGGTAGCGGTGCCCCTCGTCCGGGAGCAGCGCCACCACCTGCTCCTCGGGGTGCCGCTCCGCGTACCAGCGGGCGACGAGGAAGGAAGCGCCGCTGGTCGGACCCATGTAGAGGGCGTGCCGGGCGTGCAGCTCGCGGGTGGCGCGGAACACCTCGGCCGGACCCGCCCAGTGCACCTCGTCGTAGGCGGTGTGCCGGACGTTGGGCGGCACCAGGCTGTTGCCGAGCCCGCGCACCGCCCGGGGCCCGTCGGGCTGGCCGAAGATGGTGCTGGGCGAGGTGTCGACGCCGATGAGCCGCATCCGGGGCTGCACCAGTCGCAGGAAGGACGCCGTGCCGCCGCTGGAACCGCCGGACCCGACCGGGCCGATGAGGCAGTCGACGGAGCCGAGCGCCTCGCTGAGCTGCTCGGCGACCGCCGCGTAGGCGTTGGGGTTGTCCGGGTTGTGGTACTGGCCGGGCACGTAGTGCCGGGGGTGCTCGGCCCGCAGCTCCTCCAGCCGGTCCAGGCGGGCCCGCTGGAAACCGCCCTCGGGGCTCGGCCGGGTGCAGATCTCCACCCGGGTGCCCAGCTCCTCCAGGCGGCGGCGCAGCGCCGGGTCGATCGCCGGGTCGCCGACGATCACCAGCGGATAGCCGCGCAGCCGGCACACCATGGCCAGGCCCAGGGCGAAGGTCCCGGAGGAGGTCTCCAGCACCGTCGTACCGGGACCGAGGTCACCGCGCTGCTCGGCGCGGTCCAGCATGAACCGGGCCGGCAGCAGCTTCATCAGGGTGAAGGCGGCCCCGCACAGGTTGGGGCCGAGACGCACCAGCCGCGGCAGCTCGGTCGCCGCGACGATCGACGCGCTGGGCGCGCGCACGGACAGCGAGGACATGGGCCTCTCCTCAACCATGGGTGGTGGATTCGTCGGTGCCGAAGCACCAGGTGTCGTGGATGCCGAGCGCGGCGAGCCGGGCCCGCGCCCGCGCGGTGCGGACGTCGAGGTCGGGGCACCGCGGATCGAAGAGCAGCCCGGCGACGTCGCCGCTGTGCGCGACCTGGAGCCCCGCCGCGCCCACCTCCTCGGCGAGGCGCAGCAGGTCGTCCAGGCGCGGCACCGGCAGATGCCGCTGGTTGAGACGGGCGCTCGCGGTCGCCACCCGGCCCAGCAGCGCCACGTCACCGGTGCGCACCGCGCGCCGCGCCATGCCCAGCAGGGGCCGGAACGCCTCGATCTCCCAGACGTCGTAGCGGGCGGGCGGCAGATCGAGGGTGTCGACGCCCGCGCCGTCCCGGCTGGTGCCGAAGCCGAGCACCGTCAGCCGCATCAGGGAGCCCCCGAGATCCTCCAGGCTCTCCCCCCTGCGGTGCGCGAACAGCACCGCCCGGTGCGGGTACATCAGCGCGTCGGACGCGGTCTCGGCGGCCACCGCGAGGGCCGCCAGCTGCTCGGGGCGCGGATCCTGCCCGGCCGCCCGGAACACGGCTCCGATCGAGGCCAGCACGTCGGCGGTGGACGAACCGAACCCGCGGCCCAGCGGGATGTCGCTGGCCAGCCGCAGCACCCCGCCCGTGTACGGGCCGCCCAGGGTGCGCAGCGCCAGTTCGGCGGCGCGCACGGCCTTGGTGCGCCAGGGGTCCTTGACCGAGACCCCGGCGGCCGTCGTGGAGGGCTCGAAGACGGCCTGGGAGCTGTAGAGCGGACAGGGCAGGGTGATCAGGCCGCGGTGCAGCCGCCCGCCGGCCTCGAAGACCCCCTGGAGGATCTCGCCGTGGTGGGCGATGCTGCGGTAGGAGCCCCGGATGTGGACCGCCGGCGGGGGAGCTGTGGAGGCGTTCAGGTGCATGGCTTCCTCAGGGGAG
>NZ_LIRL01000001.1 GCF_001419795.1 Streptomyces niveiscabiei | reverse complement strand
GGCGGCGCGGCGGAGGAGGCCGTGCGGGGGTGGGAGGGGGCCTCGGCCGCAGCGAGCGGTGACGTGCCGACGCGGCGGGGGGATGGGGCGCAGGACGGCGGGACGCGCCAACCGTGGAGCCGTCCCGGCGCGAGACGCGGCGCAAGGCACCAGACCCCGGCGCACGAAGCGCGGCGTCAAGACCGCCCAGCCCGAGACGCGGCGTGGCGTGCGGGTCGGCCTGCGGCAGGTTCCTCGGCGTGCCCAGTGGCTCAGAAGCCGATCGCCTCTCGTAGCAGCAGGACCGTGCCCCGGCCCGGATGGGGTTCCGTGTTCAGGATCAGTAGGCGGTTGACCGCGCTCGGTTGGCCGTAGGTCCTCTGGGCGCGGGCTGTTTCCAGGGGGAGGGCGTGGTGGTTGGCTCGGCGTAGGGCCGTGGGCAGGTCGGGGACGAGTTTTTGGGCGCCGATGATCCAGATGGACCGGCCGGCGCCGCCGGCGGAGGCGGGGAGCTGGCTGCCGGTGGCCGAGGCGATGACGAGCGCGCCGGTCTCGGTGACGGCCGTGGCGCTGGCGATGTAGACGTCCGGGGTGGAGATCAGGCGGCGTATCCGGTCGGACTCCGTGGTGCGGTCCATCGTCACCACGCGCGGCCTGATGGCCTCGCAGTGGCCGCCCTCCTCGATGTCCCGGGTGATGCCGGAGAGGCGGAGGGTCTCGCTGGCGCCGGTGAACACGGTCGCGCCCGGCGGGATCAGGTCCTTGACGCGGGCGCGGGCCGCCTCCGCGTCGTCGAGGAGTTCGGCGGTGAAGCCGTTCGCGCGGAGCGCCTCGACCGTACGCTCCAGCCGTCCGGCGGACGCCGGTGCGCCGAAGCCGGTCCCCTGCCCGGCAGCCGCCCACTCCGCCGCCGCTCCTTCGCCCGGTGCCGAGCCTTTCAGCGGGGTCGTGTCGAGGTACCGGACCTCGTAGACGCGTTCGGCGAACCTCCAGCCCTCCGGCGTACGCCGGTACGTGTCGTGGTAGACCGCGAAGTTCAGGCCCGAGCGGCCGTCCAGGACGCGCGCGACCTCCTCCAGGTACGCGCGGCCCGTCGCCGTGTCGCCGTCGAGGCTGATCGTGCCCGGGTGGGTGTTCTGCACGAAGAAGTCCCACTGCTCCTGGAGGCGTTCGCCGCCGACGCGGATCTCCTCGCGGCCGGTGAACTCGACCGGGATGTTCGGCATGCTCAGTACGCCGTCGGGGGTGAAGAGCGCCGCGAGGCGGGCGCGGTCGCGCATCATCGCCGCGTCGGTGAACTCGCCGCGCAGGGCCTCGATCTCGACGCGGTCGGCGATCGCCTGGAAGTCGTCCATGTCCGGGTCCCGTTCTGTGGAAGGTGCGTCGACGGGTACGACAAGGCGGGGACGCCGGATGTGAGGCGGATGTGAGACAGGCCACGTACGAGGGCGGCGGCCTCACATTCCGCCGCGCCGATCTGTCGTACGTGCCGTAAGGACGAGGCAACGCGGACGAGGGAGCACGGATGACACCGGAACCGTCACGGCTGGACCCGGTCATGCGCGAGCGGCGTCAACTCCTCAACCTCGCCTACCGGATGCTCGGCTCCCTCGCCGACGCGGAGGACGTCGTCCAGGAGACCTACGCCCGCTGGTACGCGATGCCCCCGGCCCAGCGGGACGCCGTCCGGTCCCCCGGCGCCTGGCTGACGAAGGTCGCCGGCCGTATCTGCCTCAACCTGCTCGGCTCGGCGCGGGCCCGGCGCGAGACGTACGTCGGCGAGTGGCTCCCGGAGCCGCTGCCGGACCCCTCGGAGTGGCTCTCCGGCACGTCGGCCGGCACGGACCCGGCCGACCGGATCACCCTCGACGAGTCGGTGACGATGGCCTTCCTCGTCGTCTTCGAGTCCATGACCCCCGCCGAACGCGTCGCCTTCGTCCTCCACGACGTCTTCCGCTACCCCTTCACCGAGGTCGCCGAGATCGTCGGCCGCAGCCCGGCGGCCTGCCGCCAGCTGGCGGCCTCGGCACGCCGCCGCGCGACCGCCGCGCGCGCGACGACGGACCCCGGCGCGGAACGCCAGGCGAGGGTGGTCCGCCGTTTCAAGGCGGCCTGGGAGTCACAGGACATCAACGCCCTGATCCGCCTCCTGGACCCCCGAGCGACAGCGGTCTCCGACGGAGGCGGCCGAGCGATGGCCCACCCCCTCCCCCTCGAAGGCGCCGAACCGATCGCCCACTTCTACCTCCGCATCGCCCGCTTCTCCCCACCCCGCACGATCCACGAACGCACCGTCAACGGCCTCCCCGGCCTGGCCGTCGAAACCGACGGCCGCATCGACACGGTCTTCGCCTTCGAACTCACCACGGACGACCGGATCGCCCGCATCTGGGCGGTACGCAACCCGGACAAGCTGGCGCCGTGGCAGGTGCCGTGAGGACCCTGATACGCGTCCCGGGATCAGCGGCGTAGGCGTCGTGCCTGGTACAGCGCCAGGGTTCCCGCTGCCATCGGGGCCCACATGATCCAGACCGTGACGATGACGTCTGTCGTGGAGGTGCTGTCGGTGGTGATGATCACGGCGAGGAGGGCCCAGAAGGCGGATATCAGGCCGAGTGCCCAGAGGCCGGCGGTCCACCCGGGGGTGGGCTTCCCGGGTGTGGAGCTG